>NZ_MUNE01000343.1 GCF_002154605.1 Streptomyces milbemycinicus
GCGGCCTGGGAGGGGGCAGTCCACAGGAGGGCGCCGCCGGTGCGCACCTGCTCGGGCGGCTCGATCTTCGTCAGCAGGGCCTTGAGGCCGTCGATGCGCTCCTCGTCCTCGTGCAGCACATAGGACAGTTCGGGGTCGGAGGCGGGGTCGGCCACGGTGTAGACGGCGCACCAGTTGGCCAGTGTGGGCACGGTCATCTGGGCCATGAGGGCGAGCGTCTGGTCGCGGTCGAGGGTTCCGGCGAGCAGATCGGATGCCTCGACGAGGAAGGAGAGGGAGTTACGGCGCAGCCGCTCCAGTTCGGTGAGGCGGGCGCGTTCGACGGCGAGGGCGATGCGGTCGGCGGCGAACTGCAGCCGTAGCGCTTCCTCGTTGCTGTACCGGCCGGCGGACTCGGAGGCGACGCCGAGGGAGCCGGTGAGCCGGCCCTCGACCTTCAGCGGGACGGTGACGACCGAGCGCAGGCCGGTGTTGGCGAGGAGCGGGACGGCGCCGGGCACGATGGAGAGGTCTTCGTGGACGGCGGGCATCCGGGCCGAGCCGTAGCGGCCGGTACCGGCCTCGACAGGGACGCGGGCGAAGCGCTGGCGGGCGGAGGTGAGCCCGGTGGAGGCGCGGACCTCCAGTTCGGTCTCGTCGTCGGTGGCGAGCAGCAGATAGGCGGCGTCGCCGTCGAGCATGTCGCGGGCGCGCTCGACGGTGCGCTGGAGCAGCCCGTCGAGGTCGTCGGGGGCGGGGGAGCCGATGGAGACCTCGAAGGCGTCGGCCGGGCCGCGCTCGGCGCTGTCCGCGGCGTCGGCCCCGGGGGTGCGCTGCGGGCTCTGGAGCACCGCGCGCTCGCGCTCGCGCACCAGCAGGCAGACGGTGGACGGATCGCCGTCGGCGTCGCGGACGCGGAGGTGGGAGGCGTATACGGGGATGACGCGGCCGTCGGCGCCCCGGATGCCGTACGAGCCCTCCCAGCGGGAGAGCTGCAGGGCCTCGGCGACTCCGGTGCCGGTGCCGGGGGTGTGCGGCCAGGCCGCGAGGTCGGTGAGGGGTTTGCCGATGATCTGCTCCGCCGCGTAGCCGAACAGTTCCTGTGCGTCGTCGTTCCAGGCGCTGATGAGGCCGGTGCGGTCGATCTGGGTGACGGCGACGCGGACCCGGGCGTCGGTGACGGGCAGGGCTTCGGCGGGCAGGGCGGGTCCGGCCGAGCGGGTGCCGGCCAGGCGGTCCGGGAATTCGAGTTGGAACCAGACCTGCTTGTGGGTGGCGGTGTACTCGACGCCCCAGCGGGAGGCGAGCGCGGCGCACAGCAGCAGACCCCGGCCGCCCTCGCGGTCGGGGTTGCTGATGGGGCGGCTGGTGGTCTGCAGCGGGAGCTCGCGCTCCGGGTAGCGGTCGGTGACCTCGATGCGCGCGCCGGTCTCGGCGCGGACGCAGACCACGTCGGCGGCCGTCCCGGAGTGCACGACCGCGTTGGTGACCAGCTCGCTGGTCAGGACGACCGCGTCGTCGACGATGTCGGTGAGGCCCCACCCTTGCAGGGTGTCGCGGACGAAGGTGCGGGCGGAGGCGACCGAGCGTCCCACCGGTTCGAAGGTGGCGGCAGCCCGCGCGGTGATCACAGGTCTCCTCATACGTGTCTCGGCGATCTGCTCACCCATGTCGCAGCGCCCCTCCGATGCCTGGCCGGATGCCAGGTTACTTACCTCCGCCGCTTCCGCGAATGCCGGTGGGGGCTGATTCCACCCCAGAGTGTGCTGTCGGGAGCCGGAGTGTGCTTCCGGGGGTGTGCGATGCTGCCGAACTGTTATGGCCTGGTTGGGCCATGGTGAAACACTGGGCAGGCTGGAAGAAGAACCCGAGGACGACGGTCAACCCTGCGGGAGGGACACGGTGGAGTCTGGCGCTGCGACGCGAGGCACGAGCACGCGCGCGAAAGGCGGACGGTCCCGGAGCAATGGGACGACAGAAGTGGACACGGCAGCCCTGAACCGGCTGCTGACGGCGATGACGGCCATGCGGGACGGGAACTTCCGCAAGCGTCTGACGGTCTCGGGCGAGGGTGTGATGTCCGAGATCGCGGCGATCTTCAACGAGGTCGCCGACCGTAATCTGCAGCTCACAGGCGAGCTGGCGCGGGTGCGGCGGGTGGTCGGACGTGAGGGGAAACTCACGGAGCGGCTGGAGATGGGGGCGTGCGAGGGCTCATGGGCTGCCGCCATCGATGCCTCCAATGCGCTGGTGGATGATCTCGTGCGCCCCGTGTCCGAGGTCGGCCGGGTGCTGTCGGCGGTCTCCGAGGGCGACCTGGAGCAGCGGATGGATCTGCGCTCGCAGGGGGCGGACGGCTCGGCGCATCCGCTGCGCGGGGAGTTCCTCAAGGTCGGCCGTACGGTCAATGGCCTGGTGGATCAGCTGTCGGCGTTCACCGACGAGGTGACCCGGGTGGCCAGCGAGGTGGGCACCGAGGGCAAGCTCGGCGGCCAGGCCCGGGTGCGCGGAATGTCGGGTTCTTGGAAGGACCTGACGGAGTCCGTCAACACGATGGCGTCCCGGCTCACGGCTCAGGTACGGGACATCGCCCTGGTGACCACGGCGGTGGCCAAGGGTGATCTGTCCCGTAAGGTCACGGTTCACGTGGCCGGTGAGATGCTCGAACTGAAGAACACCGTCAACACGATGGTGGACCAGCTCTCGTCCTTCGCCTCGGAGGTGACGCGGGTCGCCCGCGAGGTGGGCACCGAGGGCGAGCTCGGCGGTCAGGCGAAGGTTCCCGGCGTGGCGGGGGTGTGGAAGGACCTCACGGACTCCGTCAACCTGATGGCTGGGAACCTCACCGCCCAGGTGCGCGGGATCGCCCAGGTCACCACGGCGGTCGCCAATGGCGATCTGTCGCAGAAGGTGACGGTGAGCGCACGCGGCGAGGTCGCCCAGCTCGCCGAGACGATCAACACGATGACCGAGACGCTGCGCACCTTCGCGGACGAGGTGACGCGGGTGGCCAGCGAGGTCGGGGCCGAGGGCCTGCTGGGCGGTCAGGCGCAGGTGCCTGGTGCGGCGGGAACGTGGAAGGACCTCACCGATTCGGTGAACACCGCGTTCCGTAACCTCACCGCGCAGGTGCGGGACATCGCGCAGGTGACGACGGCGGTGGCCAACGGCGATCTGTCGCAGAAGGTCACGGTCGATGTGGCCGGCGAGATGCTGGAGCTGAAGAACACCGTCAACACGATGGTCGACCAACTGCAGTCCTTCGGCGTCGAGGTGACGCGGGTGGCGCGGGAGATCGGCGTCGAGGGTGAGCTCGGCGGTCAGGCGCAGGTGCCGGGTGTGGCGGGGACGTGGAAGGATCTCACCGATTCGGTGAACACCGCGTTCCGAAACCTCACCGGACAGGTCCGCAACATCGCGCAGGTGACGACGGCGGTCGCCAACGGCGATCTGTCGCAGAAGGTCACCGTGGACGTCTCCGGTGAGATGCTCCAGCTGAAGAACACCGTCAACACGATGGTGGACCAGCTGTCGTCCTTCGCCGACCAGGTCACGCGGATGGCCCGGGACGTGGGCACCGAGGGCCGTCTTGGCGGTCAGGCCCGGGTCGACGGCGTCAGCGGCACCTGGAAGGACCTGACCGACTCCGTCAACTCCATGGCGGGGAACCTGACATCGCAGGTGCGCGGGATCGCTCAGGTGACCACGGCGGTGGCGCGCGGCGATCTGTCGCAGAAGATCGAGGTGGACGCGCGCGGCGAGATCCTGGAGCTGAAGAACACCATCAACACGATGGTCG
Source organism: Streptomyces milbemycinicus (assembly GCF_002154605.1). Taxonomy (GTDB): domain Bacteria; phylum Actinomycetota; class Actinomycetes; order Streptomycetales; family Streptomycetaceae; genus Streptomyces; species Streptomyces milbemycinicus. Next base: position 3,779 of record NZ_MUNE01000343.1, read on the forward strand.
ATCAGCTCTCCGACTTCGCCGAGCAGGTGACCCGGGTCGCCCGCGAAGTGGGCACGGAAGGCCGGCTGGGCGGGCAGGCGCGGGTGCCCGGCGTGGCGGGCGTCTGGCGCGATCTGACCGACTCGGTGAACAGCATGGCGGGCAATCTGACCGCCCAGGTCCGCAGCATCGCGCAGGTCGCCACGGCGGTGGCGCGCGGTGACCTGTCGCAGAAGATCGAGGTGGACGCGCGCGGCGAGATCCTGGAGCTCAAGAACACCCTGAACACCATGGTCGACCAGCTGTCCTCGTTCGCCGAGGAGGTCACCAGGGTGGCCCGCGAGGTGGGCACGGAGGGCCAACTGGGCGGGCAGGCAGAGGTGCAGGGGGTCTCGGGCACCTGGAAGGACCTCACTCAGTCGGTGAACGGCATGGCCGACAACCTGACCTCCCAGGTGCGCTCCATCGCCGAGGTGACCACGGCGGTCGCCAAGGGCGACCTGTCGAAGAAGATCACGGTCGATGCCAAGGGCGAGATCCTGGAGCTCGTCACGACCGTGAACACGATGGTGGACCAGCTGTCGTCGTTCGCGGAGCAGGTCACGCGGGTGGCCCGTGAGGTGGGTACGGAGGGCCAGCTGGGTGGTCAGGCGCGGGTGCCGGGCGTGACCGGCATCTGGAAGGACCTGAGCAACAACGTCAACCTGATGGCCAACAACCTCACCATTCAGGTGCGCAATATCTCCCAGGTCTCGGCCGCGGTCGCCAACGGGGACCTGACGAAGAAGGTGACGGTCGATGCCAAGGGCGAGATCGCTCAGCTCGCCGACACCGTCAACACGATGGTGACGACGCTGTCGTCGTTCGCGGACGAGGTCACCCGGGTGGCGCGCGAGGTGGGCACCGACGGCATCCTCGGCGGCCAGGCGCGGGTGCCCGGCGTCTCGGGGACCTGGAAGGACCTCACCGAGTCCGTGAACTCGATGGCGTCCAACCTGACCGGGCAGGTCCGCAATATCGCGATGGTCACCACGGCGATCGCCCAGGGTGATCTGACGAAGAAGATCGACATCGAGGCCCGGGGCGAGATCCTGGAGCTCAAGACAACGATCAACACGATGGTCGACCAGCTGTCGTCGTTCGCCGACCAGGTCACCAGGGTGGCCCGCGAGGTGGGCACCGAGGGGCAGCTTGGCGGTCAGGCTCGGGTGCGGGACGTGGCCGGCACCTGGAAGGACCTGACCGAGTCGGTGAACGAGATGGCGGGCAATCTGACCCGTCAGGTGCGCGCCATCGCCGAGGTCGCCACCGCGGTGACCCGCGGCGACCTCAACCTCAAGATCGATGTGGATGCGGCGGGCGAGATCCAGGTCCTCCAGGACAACGTCAACACCATGATCGCCAATCTGCGCGAGACGACGCTCGCCAACGAGGAGCAGGACTGGCTCAAGGGCAACCTGGCCCGTATCTCCGGTTTGATGCAGGGGCGGCGCGACCTGGCGGACGTCGCACGGCTGATCATGAGCGAGCTGACCCCGGTGGTCTCCGCGCAGCACGGCGCGTTCTTCCTGGCGGTGCCGACCGACGAGGGCGGCGCCGACAGTGGCGAGGACGCGTACGAGCTGCGGCTGATCGGCAGTTACGGCTACTCCAAGGGCACCATGCCGACCACCTTCCGGCCGGGTGACTCGCTCATCGGCACGGTCGCGGTGGAGAAGCGCAGCATCCTGATCGAGCGGGTGCCGCCGAACTACCTGAAGATCTCCTCGGGTCTCGGCGAGGCCCCCCCGGCCAATGTGATCGTGCTGCCGGTGCTGTTCGAGGGCCAGCTCCTCGGCGTGGTCGAACTGGCCTCCTTCCAGCCCTTCACCCAGATCCAGAAGGACTTCCTCAACCAGATCGCCGAGATGATCGGCACCAGCGTCAACACCATCAGCGTCAACACCAAGACCGAGGTGCTGCTCAAGCAGTCGCAGGAGCTCACCGAGCAGCTGCGCGAGCGGTCGGCCGAGCTGGAGAACCGGCAGAAGGCGCTGCAGGCATCCAACGCGGAGCTGGAGGAGAAGGCGGCGCTGCTGGCGCGGCAGAACCGCGACATCGAGGTCAAGAACACCGAGATCGAAGAGGCCCGGCAGGTGCTGGAGGAGCGCGCCGAGCAACTTGCCGTCTCGATGCGCTACAAGAGCGAGTTCCTGGCGAACATGTCGCATGAGCTGCGCACCCCGCTCAACTCCCTGCTGATCCTCGCCAAGCTGCTGGCCGACAACGCCGACGGCAATCTCTCGCCCAAGCAGGTGGAGTTCGCCGAGACCATCCATGGCGCGGGCTCGGACCTGCTCCAGCTGATCAACGACATCCTGGACCTGTCGAAGGTCGAGGCGGGCAAGATGGACGTCAGCCCGACCCGTATCGCCCTGATCCAGCTCGTCGACTACGTGGAGGCGACGTTCAGGCCGCTGACCGCGGAGAAGGGCCTGGACTTCTCCGTACGGGTCTCCCCGGAACTCCCGGCGACGCTGCACACCGACGAGCAGCGGCTGCTGCAGGTGCTGCGCAACCTGCTGTCCAACGCGGTGAAGTTCACCGACACCGGTGCCGTGGAGCTGGTCATCAGGCCCGCGGGCGCGGATGTGCCCGACGGGATCCGGGAGCAGCTGCTGGAGCACGGTGCGCTGCGCGACCCGGACGCCGAGATGATCGCGTTCTCGGTCACCGACACCGGTATCGGCATCGCGAGCAGCAAGATGAGGGTCATCTTCGAGGCGTTCAAGCAGGCCGACGGCACCACCAGCCGCAAGTACGGCGGCACCGGCCTCGGCCTGTCCATCAGCCGGGAGATCGCCCGGCTGCTCGGCGGTGAGATCCACGCCGCCAGCGAGCCGGGCCGCGGCTCGACCTTCACGCTGTACCTGCCGCTCCACCCCAGCCAGCTGCCGCCCCAGGGCTACCCGCAGCTCGGCCCCGCCGGAGAGCCCGCGCTGGCCCTGGAGGCCGTGCTGGACAGCGGCGCCGAGGCCGCGGCCGAAGAGGGCGCCGCGGAGCCGCAGGAGGCCGTGCACGATCCCTCGATGTCCGCGGCGGCGCGCCGGCAGCGGGCGCGCGGCGGCGCGGGGGGCCACCGGAGCGGTCGGCGGGTCGCGCCGCAGGAGGCGGTCGGCGGGGCGGCCCTGGCCCGGCTGGGCCGCCGCCCGGCCCCGCGGCGTACGGAGGCGCCGGAGCCCTGGCTGTTGGGTGGTCAGGACCTGGTCGCGCCGGAGCCGGCGGGTGGGTTCCACGGTGAGAAGGTGCTGATTGTCGACGACGACATCCGCAATGTGTTCGCGCTCACCAGCGTGCTGGAACAGCACGGGCTGCAGGTGCTCTACGCCGAGAACGGCCGGGAGGGCATCGAGGTGCTGGAGCAGCATGACGACGTCGTACTCGTCCTGATGGACATCATGATGCCGGAGATGGACGGTTACGCCACGACGGCGGCGATCCGCCGGATGCCGCAGTTCGCCGGGCTGCCGATCATCGCCCTCACCGCGAAGGCGATGAAGGGCGACCGGGAGAAGAGCATCCAGGCCGGCGCGTCGGATTATGTGACCAAGCCCGTGGACACGGATCATCTCCTCGCGGTCATGGAGCAGTGGATGGGCGCGGAGTGACCGGCGGGAACGCGGTGGCCGCAAGGCTGTTGACTGAGTGTCGCCGAACACGTGTGGGAACACCGTGTTCGGGGAACCTTCTGGTCTCTTACTGCGTTTCTGCTACGTGCACAGTGACATCGCGGTGACAGGGTGTGGCGAACAGCGGGGTGCGGCTACCATGACCGGCACAAGGACGGGCGGCGCAAGGGAGTCGTCCCCCGGGGCGGCGCCCGGCGCTTCCCCGAGCTCTTCGAGCAGGGGAGGCTCCATGCCGGGGCGAGGAGGACGGGCCATGGTTCAGAAGGCCAAGATCCTCCTGGTCGATGACCGGCCGGAGAATCTGCTGGCGCTGGAGGCCATTCTCTCCGCGCTCGATCAGACACTGGTACGGGCATCGTCAGGGGAGGAAGCGCTCAAGGCGCTGCTGACGGACGACTTCGCGGTCATCCTGCTGGACGTCCAGATGCCGGGGATGGACGGTTTCGAGACCGCCGCGCATATCAAGCGGCGGGAGCGGACCCGTGACATTCCGATCATCTTTCTCACCGCGATCAACCATGGTCCGCATCACACCTTCCGCGGGTATGCGGCGGGCGCGGTCGACTACATCTCCAAGCCGTTCGACCCATGGGTGCTGCGCGCGAAGGTCTCGGTGTTCGTCGATCTGTATATGAAGAACTGCCAGCTGAGGGAGCAGGCCTCGCTGCTGCGGCTGCAGTTGGAGGGCGGCCAGGCCGGCGGGGAGGACGCCAAGGAGGCGGCGGGTCTGCTGGCCGAGCTGTCCGCGCGGCTGGCCGCGGTGGAGGAGCAGGCCGAGGCGCTGTCGAAGCAGCTGGACGAGTCCGCGGACGCGGCCGCCGTGGCGACCGCCGCCCATCTGGAGCGGAAGCTGACCGGACTGCGGCGGGCGCTTGACGCGTTGGAGCCCGGATCCGGTGGCGGAGCGAGCCCGATGCCCTCACAGGCCTGAGCGGCGCGGGGTCACGCTCCTTGCGTCGCCCGGGCCGTGACGGCCCGTCGCCCTGATGTCCTGTCACCCCGAGCCCTTGCGCCCGCCAGGGCCGCCGGGGCCGTCACGGGCGTGACGTGAGTGACGCCTGCCGCCGCCGTATGCGTGCTCCGTACGGCGGACGCGGGTAATCTCGCCCTCATGGCCTCTCGTACGTCCGGCAAGGGTTCCCAGAGCACGGCGGGCACCTCGAAGAAGCGCGCCGGGCAGTCCGGGGGCGCCGCCAAGAAGGCACCCGCCAAGAAGGCGGTTGCCAAGAAGGCGCCTGCCAAGAAGTCCGCCGCGCCCGCGAAGAAGGCCGCGCCGAAGAAGGCCGCCGCCAAGGCCGTGCCGCCCAAGCCGGCGCCGAACCCCACCAGCGGGGTGTTGCGCGTGGCGCGCGCCGTATGGATGGGCCTGGCCCGCGGCGTCGCGGCGCTGTTCCGCGGCATAGGGCGCGGCGCGAAAGGACTGGACCCGGCCCACCGCAAGGACGGCAGCGCGCTGCTGCTGCTCGCCCTGGCCCTGATCGTCGCGGTCGGCACCTGGTCCAACCTCCAGGGCCCGGTCGGCGACCTGGTCGAGGTGCTGGTCACCGGCGCCTTCGGCCGGCTCGACCTGGTCGTGCCGATACTGCTGGGCGCCATCGCGGTCCGGCTGATCCTCCACCCCGAGAAGCCGGAGGCGAACGGACGGATCGTCATCGGCCTGTCCGCCCTCGTGATCGGCGTGCTCGGGCAGGTCCACATCGCCTGCGGGGCGCCGGGACGCGGCCAGGGCACCCAGGCGATCCAGGACGCGGGCGGCCTCGTCGGGTGGGCGGCATCCCGGCCGCTGATCCTCGCGATGGGTGAGGTGCTGGCCGTACCGCTGCTGGTGCTGCTCACCGTCTTCGGGCTGCTGGTCGTCACCGCGACGCCGGTCGCCGCCATCCCGCAGCGGCTGCGCCGGCTCGGCGTCAAGCTCGGCCTCGTACGGGAGCGCCCCGCCGAGTACCAGGCCGACGACGAGGGCTACGGGGCCTACGACGACTACGATCCGTACGGCGCCGGGGAGTACGCCGAGGAATGGCGCGAGACGCCCGCCAGACGGCCTCGGCGGGGCTCGGCGGACCAGGGGGGCCCGCAGGGCGCCGGCGACCCGGAGCGGGCCGAGGAGGAGGCGCTGCGCAAGCGCCGGCGGACGCGCCGCGCGCCGTCCGCGCAGCCGCCGCTCGACCGCCCGATGGACGCCGTGGACGTGGCGGCCGCCGCTGCCGCGGCGCTGGACGGGGCGGTGCTGCACGGCGTCCAGCCCTCACCGCTGGTCGCAGGGCTCAGCAGCGGGATCTCCACCGACCGGGGCGCCGGGTCCGACACGGGCGCGGTACCGGGTGCGCGCGACGCCGAGCAGAGCGGCGAGGCGGGCGCCACGGCGGGCAAGCGGAAGCGGCCCGATCGGCAGGATCGGCAAGTGGGGGCGGATGAGGAGGAGCGGGCGGCGGTCGTCCCCGACCTGACCCGGCCCGCGCCCGAGCCCTCCGAGCCGCTGCCGCCGCGCGCCGAGCAGCTGCAGCTCTCCGGCGACATCACCTATGCCCTGCCCTCGCTCGAGCTGCTGGAGCGCGGCGGACCCGGCAAGAGCCGCAGCCCGGCCAACGACGCCGTCGTCGCCTCGCTGTCGAACGTCTTCTCCGAGTTCAAGGTGGACGCGTCCGTCACCGGCTTCACCCGCGGCCCGACGGTCACCCGCTACGAGGTGGAGCTCGGCCCCGCGGTGAAGGTCGAGCGGATCACGGCGCTGACCAAGAACATCGCCTACGCCGTCGCCAGCCCCGATGTGCGCATCATCAGCCCGATCCCCGGCAAGTCCGCCGTGGGCATCGAGATCCCCAACAGCGACCGCGAGATGGTCCGGCTGGGGGACGTGCTGCGCTCGGCCGACTCCGTCGGCGACGACCACCCGATGATCGTCGCGCTCGGCAAGGACGTCGAGGGCGGCTATGTCGCACACAACCTGGCGGCCATGCCCCATGTGCTGGTGGCCGGCGCCACCGGCTCCGGAAAGTCGTCGTGCATCAACTGCCTGATCACCTCGGTCATGGTGCGCGCCACCCCGGACGATGTGCGGATGGTGCTGGTCGACCCCAAGCGCGTGGAGCTGACCGCGTACGAGGGCATCCCGCATCTGATCACGCCGATCATCACCAACCCCAAGCGCGCCGCCGAGGCCCTGCAGTGGGTCGTACGGGAGATGGACCTGCGCTACGACGACCTCGCGGCGTTCGGCTTCCGGCATGTGGACGACTTCAACGCGGCGGTCCGCGCGGGCAAGGTGAAGCAGCCGGACGGCAGCGAGCGCGAGCTCAAGCCCTACCCGTATCTGCTAGTGATCGTCGACGAGCTCGCCGACCTGATGATGATCGCGCCCCGGGACGTCGAGGACTCGATCGTCCGCATCACCCAGCTGGCCCGCGCGGCGGGCATCCATCTGGTGCTGGCCACCCAGCGGCCGTCCGTGGACGTCGTCACCGGCCTGATCAAGGCGAACGTGCCGTCACGGCTCGCCTTCGCCACCTCCTCGCTGGCCGACAGCCGGGTGATCCTGGACCAGGCCGGCGCGGAGAAGCTGATCGGCAAGGGCGACAGCCTGTTCCTGCCGATGGGCGCGAGCAAGCCGGTCCGGATGCAGGGCGCCTTCGTCACGGAGGAGGAGGTCGCCGCCATTGTCGAGCACTGCAAGGCACAGATGGCGCCCGTCTTCCGCGAGGACGTCACCGTCGGGACGGCGAAGAAGAAGGAGATCGACGAGGACATCGGCGACGATCTGGACCTGCTGTGCCAGGCCGCTGAGCTGGTCGTTTCCACACAGTTCGGGTCGACGTCGATGCTGCAGCGCAAGCTGCGGGTCGGCTTCGCCAAGGCGGGGCGGCTGATGGACCTCATGGAGTCGCGGGGGATCGTCGGCCCGAGCGAGGGCTCCAAGGCGCGCGATGTAATGGTCAAACCGGATGAATTGGATGGAGTGCTCGCGGTGATCCGCGGGGAGGCTCACCCATAAGGAATCGGCGGGCAACCGTTTCCCCTGCCGATACGTCAAGTTGAGGGAGGTGGCGAAGGGATGTCCCACGATGGTGGTCATACGGCAATCCTGATGGCGGACAAACTCCGTCCTCCCGCTTGCCCGACCCTTTCGCCCCACCCCTAAACTGAACCTCCAGCAGGTGGCTACACGCTCGAAAGGCGCCCCCGTGTCCATCGGCAACTCCCCCGGCAACTCGCCAGAAGACGACCGGCCTTCCGTCGGTCGCGCCCTCCAGCAGGCCCGCGTCGCCGCGGGGCTGACCGTCGACGAGGTCAGTACGACCACCCGGGTGCGCGTTCCCCTACTGCAAGGCATCGAGCAGGACGACTACGCGCGATGCGGCGGCGACGTATACGCCCGGGGGCATATCCGCGTGCTCGCCCGCGCCGTCGGCCTCGATCCGGACGCCCTGGTCGCCCAGTACGACGCCGAGCACGGAGGCCGCCCCGTGCCGACCCTGGCGGCGCCGGTGTTCGAGGCCGAGCGGATCCGCCCCGAGCCCCGCCGCCCCAACTGGACGGCCGCCATGGTCGCGGCGATCGTCGCGGTGGTCGGATTCGTCGGCTTCACGCTCTTCAGCGGCGACGGCGGAAAGGGGGACGGCGGCTCCACGGTCGCCGAGGAGAGCACGACGGCCAAGCCGCCGACGACCAAGCCCACCGCCAAGCCGACTCCTACGAAACCGACCGACCAGAAGCCCGAACCGTCCGACAGCGCCATCGCGGGTGTTCCGGCGGACAAGGTCACGGTCAGGCTGACCGCGGAGAACGGACAGAGCTGGATCTCCGCCCAGGACCACAACGGACGGCTGATCCACGAGGGCCTGCTGCGCCAGGGCGACTCCAAGACGTTCAGCGACAGCAAGCGGATCGATCTGGTGCTCGGTAATGCCCAGGCCATCAAGCTGTTCGTGAACGGCAAGGAGGTCAAGGATCTGGCGGCCAACGGGCAGGTCCAGCGGCTGAGCTACACCAAGGGAGATCCCGAGGCGGGCTGAGCCGGCAGCCGGACGGGAGCCCTGGCAGCGGGAGGTGTCGGCGCGACGAAGTAGTCTGAGCCCATGTCCGAACGCCGCACCGTCGCCCTTGTCACTCTTGGCTGCGCCCGTAACGAGGTGGACTCGGAGGAGCTCGCAGGCCGCTTGGCGGCGGACGGCTGGGAGCTCGTCGAGGAAGCCGCCGACGCTGATGTCGCCGTCGTCAACACCTGTGGATTCGTCGAAGCGGCCAAGAAGGACTCGGTCGACGCCCTGCTGGAGGCCAACGACCTGAAGGACCACGGCCGCACCCAGGCCGTGGTCGCCGTCGGCTGCATGGCCGAGCGGTACGGAAAAGAGCTGGCGGAGGCGCTGCCCGAGGCCGACGGGGTGCTCGGCTTCGACGACTACGCCCATATCTCGGACCGGCTGCAGACCATCCTGTCGGGTGGGATCCACGCGTCGCACACGCCACGCGACCGGCGCAAGCTGCTGCCCATCAGCCCGGCCGAGCGGCAGGGGGCCGCCGAGGTCGCCCTGCCGGGCCATGCGCAGGCCGAGGCCGCCCCTGAAGATCTGCCCGCGCCCGAGGATCTGCCCGCGGGCGTGGCCCCGGCTTCCGGGCCCCGGGCCCCGCTGCGCCGCAGACTGGGCAGCAGCCCGGTGGCCTCGGTCAAGCTGGCCTCGGGCTGCGACCGGCGGTGCTCCTTCTGCGCCATCCCGTCCTTCCGCGGGTCCTTCATCTCCCGCAGACCCTCCGATGTACTGGGCGAGACACGCTGGCTGGCCGAGCAGGGCGTGAAGGAGATCATGCTGGTCTCCGAGAACAACACCTCGTACGGCAAGGACCTCGGCGACATCCGGCTGCTGGAGACGCTGCTGCCCGAGCTGGCCGCGGTGGACGGCATCGAGCGGATCCGGGTCAGCTATCTGCAGCCCGCCGAGATGCGGCCCGGGCTGATCGACGTGCTCACCTCGACCGAGAAGGTCGCGCCGTACTTCGATCTGTCCTTCCAGCACTCCGCCCCCTCGGTGCTGCGGGCGATGCGCCGCTTCGGGGACACCGACCGCTTCCTGGAGCTGCTGGACCGGATCCGGGCCAAGGCGCCGCAGGCGGGTGTCCGGTCCAACTTCATCGTCGGCTTCCCCGGCGAGACCGAGGACGACCTGGCCGAGCTGGAGCGGTTCCTCGGCGCCGCCCGACTGGACGCCATCGGCGTCTTCGGGTACTCGGACGAGGAGGGCACCGAGGCCGCGACGTACGAGGACAAGGTCGACCCGGACGAGGTCGCCGAGCGGCTGGCGCATATCTCACGGCTGGCCGAGGAGCTCACCGCGCAGCGGGCCGAGGAGCGGCTGGGCGATGTGGTCGAGGTGATGGTCGAGGAATCCGGTGACGCGCATGTCGCCGAGGACACCGACGGCGCCGACGAGGGGGCGGGATCCCTGGTGGGGCGCGCCGCCCACCAGGCGCCCGAGACCGACGGCCAGACCCTGCTGACCGTGTCCGGGACCGGCCCGGTGCCCGCCGTGGGGCAACTGGTCACGGCGAAGGTGGTGGCGACGGAAGGTGTGGACCTGGTCGCCGAGGTGCTGGAGCAGGGGGAGCTGCCGGCGGGCGGCGCGTGTTCCGAGGAGGCCGGCAGATGAGCGGAGTGCCGGCCTCCGCCGCGGGTGGCCACCACCGCCCGGCCGCGGCCGCCCGGCCCGCCAGGCTGTGGAACATCGCCAACATCCTGACCATGGTCCGGCTGCTGCTGGTGCCCGGGTTCGTGTTGTTGATGCTGCACAACGGCGGGTACGACCCGGCCTGGCGCTCTTTCGCCTGGGCCGCGTTCGCCATCGCCATGATCACCGACCTCTTCGACGGGCATCTGGCCCGCCGGTACAACCTGGTCACCAACTTCGGGAAGATCGCCGACCCGATCGCCGACAAGGCGATCATGGGCGCCGCGCTGATCTGTCTGTCGGCGCTGTCCGACCTTCCGTGGTGGGTCACCGGAGTGATCCTCTTCCGTGAGATCGGGATCACACTGATGCGCTTCTGGGTGATCAAGCACGGGGTGATTCCGGCAAGCCGCGGCGGGAAGATGAAGACGCTCGCGCAGGGCGTCGCGGTCGGCATGTACATTCTGGCGCTCACCGGGCCGCTGGCCACCTTGCGGTTCTGGATGATGGCCGTGGCCGTGGCGCTCACCGTGCTCACCGGCCTCGACTACGTCCGGCAGGCGATCGTGCTGCGCCGGGCCGGGCTGGCCGCGGAGCGGGAGTCCGTGGGATGACTGGGGGAAACGGGGGAAACGGGGGAACTGGTGCAGCGGGCGCAGCGGCGGCCGAGGCGCTGGGGCTGCTGGAGGGGCGCGGGGAGACCATCGCCGTCGCCGAGTCGCTGACCGGCGGGCTGCTGGCCGCCGAGCTGACCGCCGTACCGGGCGCGTCCCGCTCCTTCCGCGGCTCGGTGACCGCGTACGCCACCGGCCTCAAGCGGGATCTGCTGGGCGTGGACGGCGCCCTGCTCGACGCCCGCGGGGCCGTGGACGCGGAGGTCGCCCGGCAGATGGCGCAGGGTGTGCGGCGGGTGCTGGGCGCGGACTGGGGCGTGGCGACCACGGGTGTGGCCGGGCCCACACCGCAGGACGGACAGCCTGTGGGCACGGTCCATGTGGCCGTGGCGAGGACGTCGGGGGCGGCCACCGGGGTGGCGCTGCGGCTGGCCGGAGACCGTGCCGGAATCCGTGGACAGACCGTGGAGGCGGCGGTCAAGCTGCTGTTGAGGGAATTGATCGCGACTGCGAGGGCACAGGATACGGAACAACACGGGGGGATTTGATGTTTGCAGCCCTGAGTGAACACGACATCGCTCCCCGCACGGGCGCAGCAAGAGGCGGTACGGTGGGGCGTGAAGGATCCGGATCCGAGGTCCGAGGAGGGAGCCAGCGATGATTCTGCTCCGTCGCCTGCTGGGTGACGTGCTGCGTCGGCAGCGCCAGCGCCAGGGCCGTACCCTGCGCGAGGTGTCCTCCTCCGCCCGGGTGTCCCTCGGCTATCTCTCAGAGGTGGAGCGCGGCCAGAAGGAGGCGTCCTCCGAGTTGCTGTCCGCGATCTGCGACGCACTGGACGTCAGGATGTCCCAGGTCATGCGAGAGGTGAGCGACGAGTTGTCGCTCGCGGAGCTGGCGGAGTCGGCGGCGGCGAGCGAGAAGGTGCCCGCGCCGATGCGGCCCATGCTCAATTCGGTTTCCGTGACGTCCGTGACGGGTGTCCCGGAGGAGCGGGTGACCATCAAGGCGCCTGCGGAGGCTGTGGACGTGGTCGCGGCCTGATCGCGGTGGCGCCTTGGCGCGTCGCGCCCTGACAGCAAAGAGCTTTTGAGCCCCGGTCGGTAGTACACCGACCGGGGCCTCGACGTTTGCCCGGTCGCGCGCGGGTGACTCTGTGGGAAGGTGGAGGGGGATCAAAAGCCATCAAATAGTTCAAAAGGTATTTAAGGAACAGTCAACAGGTCGAAAAGGAGGAGATGGGTGTCCGTCGCGGAGCGGGCTTCGGCGCTCGTGGGATCCGTGATCACCCGTATGCGGGACCGTATCGAGGCGACGGCCGAACCCGATCCCGTGACGGCTGGGCAGACTGAGGGGCGCGGGAGGTCTGACACGCGCCCATGAGCCTTCCGTGCGCCCTCCCGTCGTCCGTGAGCGGGCGTCTAGCGTCGGCCGAAGGAGGCAGTCGATGGCAGCCGTGGGAGGGGCCGACAACCAGCGCCGCGGACCGGTCCGGTGGGCGGTCGCGATTGCTCTCGGCGGGGTGTGGTGGTGGGCGGTGCTGCGGCTGGCCGCGGCGCCGGAGCAGACCGGGCCGGTCGAGGGGGCGTTCACGGCGGGCGGCTGGGGGCTGAGTCTGCTGCCGGTGCACTGCGGTCCCTCCCGGGGGCGGTCGGTGGGCCGGATTTCCTCGGGGCCGCGGTCGCGGCCGGGGTCACCACCAGGGCCGGGGTCACCAGGGCATGGCGACGCCGCCGTTCGGACGCAGAATCTGGCCGGTCATGAAGGATGAGGCGTCGGACGCCAGGTGAAGCACGGCGTGCGCGACGTCCGTCGGTTCGCCCACCCGCCCCAGCGGAGTGCGCCGCACCATCGGCTCTTCCGCGAGGCGCTGCTCCTCATCGCTGTGGCGGTCGGTCATGGGCGTGCGAATCCACCCCGGGGCGACGGCGTTGACGCGGATGCCATGGCGGCCCACCTCGGTGGCGAGGGTCTTGGTGAGCTGGACGACGGCGGCCTTCGCGACGCCGTAGCAGAGCAGACCGGGTGCGCCGGTGTCGATGGCGCCGGAGGCCATCGTGACGATGGTGCCGCCGGTACCCTGCTCGATCATGGCGCGTGCGGCTTCCTGACAGCCGTACAGCACCCCCTTGAAGTTGACCGCCAGGACGCGGTCGAGGTCGGCGTCGTCCGTCTCCAGGACGGTGCTGCTGTGCATGATCCCGGCGATGTTGGCCATGATGCCGAGGCGTGCGCCGGTGCGTATGGCGGCCACTGTGGCGGCGATCTGCGCGCGGTCGGCGACGTCGAGGGTGTGGGCGTGGGCGCTGCCCCCGGATGCGGTGATGTCGTCGGCTGTCCGTTGCGCGCCCTTGCCGTCCAGGTCCGCGCAGTGGACGGTCGCGCCGGCCTCGGCGAGCAGGGCGGCGCTGGCCCGGCCGATTCCGCTGGCCGCGCCGGTGACCAGTGCGGTGCGGCCGGTGAGATCGTACGCGGTGAGGGTCATGTGCGTGACCGTACGACTGGATCTGACGGATCGTCAATTAGTTGGCGGGTCGGTGACGGTCGGGCCTGGCTGGCAGGCCGGGCACCAGTACGTGCTGCGCTCCTTGTCGGCGCGGCCCTGCTCCATGCGTACGGGCGTCCCGCAGCGCAGACAGGGCTTGCCCGCCCGGCCGTAGACCCACAGCCGGCGGTCGGCGCGCGACTCGGCCGTGGTGATGCGGGCCGGCCGGGCCTTGTTGGCTTCCAGGAGCCGTTTGGCGAGGGCCACCAGGCGCTCCGGGGACGGTACTTGGCCGACGGGCAGCCACGGGGAGACGCGCACCAGGAAGCACAGCTCCGACTTGTACACATTGCCGATCCCCGCGAGGTTGCGCTGGTCGAGCAGCGCCTCGCCGAGGGGGCGGGCGGGGTCGGCGAGGAGCCGGCGCAGGGCCTCGTGCGGGTCCCAGTCGGGGCCGAGGAGATCGGGGCCGAGGTGTCCGACGGCCCGGTCCTCGTCCGTGGTGCGGAGCAGTTCGAGGACGGGGAGGCGGTAGCCGACGGCCGTGCGCTCGGCGGTGCTGAGAATGGCGCGGACCTGGTGGAGCGGGCCGCCGCGCCACCGCTCGCCGGGGTCGTACAGATGCCAGGCGCCATCCATCCGCAGATGGGAGTGGAGCGTCAGGCCGCCCTCCAGGCGGGTGAGCAGATGCTTTCCGCGCGCGGTGACGTCCATCACCTGGCGCCCGGCGAGGTCGACCGTGGCCAGCCGGGGGATGCGCAGGTCGCAGCCGGTGAGCTGCCGGCCTGCCAAGGCCTGGTCCAGGCGCCTGGCCGTCCGCCAGACGGTGTCTCCTTCGGGCATGGGTCCATGATGCCCCCGGCGCGCCGCGGTCCAGGCTGCTGGTCAGGGGCGCAGGCGCAGGCCGCGGGGGGTGGGGTGGAAGCCCGCGGCCTCCAGGGCGCGCCCTGTCGGGGAGGACAGCGCGGCCGCCCCGTTGACCCGCTCCACGGTCACCGTGCCCAGGGAGCCCGCCCGCGCGGCCTGGGCCAGCACCTCGACCGCCGCATCGATCCGGGTGTCGTCGCACCAGGCGAGCAGCGTCTTGCCGCCCCGCTCCATGTACAGGCTCAGCTCTCCGTCGACGAGGACCACCAGGGACCCCGCCTTCCGGCCCGGCCGGTGGGTCGCGTCCGCGGGCGGATCGGGCCAGGGGAGGGCCGCCCCGTACGCGTTGGCGGGGTCGGCCGCGGCGAGGAGGACGGCGCGGCGGGCGGGGTCGCCGGTGTCACGGGCCGTACTGACCGCGCGGAGCCGGTCGACCGCTCCGTCCATGGCGAACTGGGCGGCGCCGAGCCCTTCGACCACATAGCCGCGGCGGGCCTGGCCGCTGTCCTCGAAGGCGGACAG
>NZ_MUNE01000344.1 GCF_002154605.1 Streptomyces milbemycinicus
CCGCTCGGCCTCCTCGCGGGCGGCCTGCTCGACCGTACGGGTCGCGGCCCGTACGGCGTCCCACAGCTCCTGTGCCGAGGCTTCGGCGCGCGCCCGCAGGCTCGTGGCCTCCTCTTCGGACGCGAACAGGATCAGCCGGGCGCGGTCGCCCAGGGATTCATACGTCTGGGGGGCAAGCTGGGCGACCGCCTCGCGCAGCTGCCCGGCCTCGGCGGCCAGTTCGTTGCTGAGCACCGTGAGCCGCGCGGCGCGCTCCCACGCCGCGTCGCGCGCGTCGGACAACTCCGCCAGACTGCGGTCGACTTGCTCGGGCCGGTAGCCGCGGCCCCTTCCGCCGATGGTGAAACCTTGACGTGACACCGATGCGCCCATCCTTGGAACCCCTTTTGTCCGGCATGCAACCGCTCCGGCGCACATCTTTATAGATCGCGGCTAATCGCACATAACGCGACACTCCGCCCATCTTCCTCGGCCGGGGATGTCATGCCCTCCCCCACATGTCGCTGCCGCCGTCGATACCGGATCCGGACAACACAACGACGAGGCGCCCGCCCCCGTCACGGGGGTCGGGCGCCTCGGTCCTGATGTTCTGCCGATGTTCGCCTCAGAGGTCGCTCAGAGCAGACCGTCCCACATCTGCTCCAGCAGCACCGACCACCAGTTGTCGGGCGAGGACAGCGCCGCCGGGTCCAGGCAGGCCAGCTGCGCCTGGAAGTCGACCGTCCAGCGGCCGGCCTGCTCCGGCGTCAGCCCGTACCGCAGCCGCCACATCCGGCCCAGCAGGGCCAGGCAGCGGACGAAGTCCGGCAGCGAGGAGTTGACGAACTGCGGCGGTACGGGCGCACCACCGGGGCCCGCCTCCACCGGCACCGCGACGATATGCGCCGTGCCGTACTGCACACACAGCTGACGGCCGAAGTCATTGCCCATGACCAGGTACGAACCCGCGTCCGACGCGGGCTGCACCCCGCGCTCGGCGGCCAGCTCGGCGAGCGTGGGCACCGGGCGCCCTTGCTGGGCCTGCGCCCAGAAGAACGGCCCGAAGTCCATCGGCAGCCCCGCCATGACCAGCGTCTGCGCGACCACGTCCGGTACGCCCATACGCGACACCGCGCGCTGGTCGAAGCGGAAGATGCCCTGCGGGCCGAACGACTGGATCAGCTCCTGCGCAAGCACCTCCGGCGGCACCGGGGCCACCCGCTGCACCTGGCTGGGGTGCGGCAGCGGCACCCGGTTCGGGGCCGGGCGGGCCGGGCCGTCCGCCACCTGGTGCAACTCGCCCTGGTGCTCGATGAGGTGACGTACACCCTGCTGGCGGGTCGCGTGATCACGCCCGTACGCCGCCGTGTGGCTGATCCGCACCTGCGGCCAGGTCTCCTTGATCATGCGCGCGCAGTAGCCGCCTGGCAGATCGCAGGACTCCAGCTCGGTGTGCAGCTCAAGCACTTGGTGCGGCGGGACGTTCATCACGCGTAGCTCGTGCAGGATCTGCCACTCGGGATGCGGGGTGCCGGGCGCGGAACGGCGGATGAGCTGCTGCTCGGAGCCGTCCTGCGCGCGGTAGCGCAGCACCGCCATATAGCCGGGGCCGACGGTCGGCTGACCGGACGGCGGCGCGGGGTACGCGTATCCGCCGCCGGGCGGCGGCATACCGGGGCCGGGCATACCCGGCGGAGGCGTACCCGGGCCGGGCATGCCGGGCGGGGGCGTACCGCCCGCGAGCATCGTCGCGGCGGCGTGCACCCCGCCGGGGCCGCTGGGGCCGCCGGGGTACCCGGGGCCGGGCGGCGGAGGCGGCGTCTGCGCACCACCGGGGCCGGGCACACCGGGCTGACCCGGGGCGCCAGGAGCACCAGGGGCACCGGGGGGACCGGGCGGCTGCGGACCACCCGGGCCCGGCATACCCGGCACACCGGGCGCACCCGGACCACCGGCAAGCATCGTCGCCGCCGCATGCACCCCACCCGGCGCACCAGGAACACCCGGAGCACCAGGCGCACCCGGAGCCCCAGGCGGGCCGGGGAAGTTGCCGACCGGGCCCGGCGGAGGCGGCGTCTGGCCGCCCACGGCCCCGGGCACACCGGGAGGACCAGGAGGACCGGGCGGCAGCGGACCCGAGACACCGGGCTGACCCGGGGCGCCAGGAGCACCAGGGGCACCGGGGGGACCGGGCGGCTGCGGACCACCCGGACCGGGCATACCCGGCACACCGGGCGCACCCGGACCACCGGCAAGCATCGTCGCCGCCGCATGCACCCCACCCGGCGCACCAGGAACACCCGGAGCACCAGGCGCACCCGGAGCCCCAGGCG
>NZ_MUNE01000345.1 GCF_002154605.1 Streptomyces milbemycinicus
GGGCCGTGGGTGGTGATGGTTTCGGTGAGGGTGGGGCCTGGGATGTAGGTGGTGGCGAGCCAGGGGGTGTCTGATTCGGTGTCGGCGTCGGGGACGGTGGTGGCCCAGGGGGTGTTGATGCTGCGGGCTGCGGTGACTTCGCGGCGGAAGCGGGCGCGGAATTGGGGGTCGTGGGCGTATTGGGCTTGGATGACTTTGAGGGCGACCAGGGCGCCGCCGGTGGAGCGGGCGAGGTAGACGATGCCCATGCCGCCGGCGCCGAGTCTGCCCAGCAGCCGGTAGCCCCCGATCCGCACCGGATCCCCCGAACGCAGCGGGATCACTTCAGCTCCTCCTTCACGGCCTGGGACATCTTGATCAGCGGGGAGTACAGCAGGTCGTCGGTCTCCTTCTCGCTGTATCCCTTGGCTCCCTTGACCATCACCGACACGGTCACCGGCCCGATCCGCGAGGAGCCCCAGATGTACGGATACGGGCCGCCGGCCGAATCGCTCTCGTACTCGCCGTGCTCCCAGATCTGGTCATCCGCCGTCTCCTGGCCCCGCCGCCCCCATGGGGCGCCCGAGGACAACAGCGAGATGATCCGCTCGTCCTGGTTCAGCCGCTGCTCGGGGCAGCGCACCACCTCCTCCAGCGTGGTGGCCATCTCCTGGTCGGCGCTGTCGGCATCGGCATGCACCGACACCACCGCCATCACCCGAACCGGCCCCTTCCCGGCCCCCTTGGCGGGCAGCACGCTGTGCTGCGACAGGCTGGTGAGCACCCCCTTGGGCAGCTTCTCGCGCTGCCATACACACGCCCCGTCCAGCACCGCCCAGGTGCGCGGGTCGCTTTCGAAGGGGCGCTGCTGTACGAAGTCGGCCCCGAAGTCCTGCGGCCCGGCGATCACCTGGCGGGCCAGCCGCAGCGCCCGCGCGGAGGTGTCGGGCACCCGGTCGGGGCGCACCGTGAAGTCGGGGCCGGACGGGGTCGGGTTCGCCCGCGGCGCGTCGTTCACCGATGGCGGCGCCCCTGAGTCCGAAGACGTACCCGAGCGCTTGGGGCCCGGCCCGCCGGACCCCGATGAACAGCCGGCCAGCAGCAGGCCGACCGACAAGGCGGCCACACCGCCCCGAAGCACCCCGTGACATCGCACAGTTGCCCTCTCCCCCCACACACGACCGTCAATGACACCTTAAAATGCCGCCGTTCGACGCGGGACCCGGCGTCATGTCCGCCGGGGACTGGACGGCATCGGCCGACCCTGATAGCGCTGTGCCGAGAAGCACCCGCACCACCCACTGTCCCCCCACTCCACTCCACGGAGCACCATGACCAATGCCCTGATCATCGGTGGCGGAATCGCCGGTACCGTGACCGCGATCGCCTTGCGCAAGGCCGGAATCAACGCGGCCGTGTACGAGGCATATCCCCCAGATGGCACCGCAGGCACAGACGGCAC
Organism: Streptomyces milbemycinicus; assembly: GCF_002154605.1. Classification (GTDB taxonomy): domain Bacteria; phylum Actinomycetota; class Actinomycetes; order Streptomycetales; family Streptomycetaceae; genus Streptomyces; species Streptomyces milbemycinicus. Next base: position 1,442 of record NZ_MUNE01000345.1, read on the forward strand.
CGCAGGCACAGCCGACGCAGCCACCACCGAAGCGGGTGCGTTTCTGCTCATCTCCGCCAACGGCATGGAGGCGTTGCGCACCATCGGCGCACACCAGCCGGTGCTGGACAACTCCTTCCCGGCAGGCCGCGCCGACTTCATCAGCAACACCGGCAAACGGCTCGGCGGGCGGCCCATGGCCGGCTCCGAGGAGGGCGCGCTGAGCGCCCGTACGATCAAACGCGCCACCCTGGCACGGGTGTTGCGTGAGGAGGCGGCGCGCCGTGGCGTACGCGTCGAGCACGGCAAGCGCCTCCTGGCGGCCCAGACCGGCCCCGACGGACGCGTGGTGGCGTCCTTCGCGGACGGCGGGCGGGCCCAGGGGGACCTGCTCATCGGCGCCGACGGAATACACTCCCTCATCCGCAGGACCATCGAAGCCGCGGCGCCCCGGCCACGCTTCACCGGCCAGCACACGGTGTGCGGCTACACCCGCGACGCCGCGTCGCCCCCGGACCCCGACACCTACGCCATGATCTACGGCAAGCGCGCGTTCTTCGGCTGCACCACGGCCCCCGACGGCGAGGTCTGGTGGTTTGCCAACACCCCGGGCGCCGAGCTGTCCAAGGACGAGCTCGCGGCGATCACGCCGGAGCAGTGGCGGGAGCAACTGGCCGGTCTGTTCGCGGACGACAACACCCCAGCGGCCGAGATCATCCGCGCGAGCGGCGAGTCCATCGTCGCCACCAACGCCTATGACATCGCCTCGACGCCCACCTGGTCCGACGAGACGATGGTCCTGGTGGGGGACGCGGTGCACGCCTGTGCGCCGAACGCCGCCCAGGGCGCGTCCCTGGCCATCGAGGACGGCGTGGTGCTCGCCAAGTGCCTGCGCGACCTGCGCACGCCCCGGTCGGCCTTCGCCGCGTACGAGCGGCTGCGCCGCGAGCGGGTGGAGCGGGTGGTCTCGACGAGCGCGGGCCTGGTCCGCCGCACCGTGCCCGGGCCGGTGGGCCGGGCCCTGCGGGACGCGATACTCCCGCGGAAACTCGAGCGGGCGGACGCCGATGGCGGCGGCGCGGACTGGCTGACCGGTTACCGCATCGACTGGGACGAGCGCGTCACGGGGGAGGTGGCGCGGGCCCGTCGGTGACGGGCCGCGGACGCGGCACGGCGGCTCGGCCTCAGGCCACCTGGGGCCGAGCCTTGAACAAGGGGGCTTGCTGTCCGGGGTTTGGCCTCGGCGGCTGGGGGCACTTGGAGCGTTCCGTGAGATCCCCACGCCCGGGAGCCCCGCGTGAACCGAGTCCGCATCGTGATCGTCGGCGCCGGATTCGCCGGCTACCAGGCGGCCCGTACGCTCTCCCGCACTCTGCGGGACGAGGCGGAGATCGTCCTGGTCAACCCCAACGACTACTTTCTGTATCTGCCGCTGCTGCCGCAAGTGGCGGCGGCCGTCCTGGAACCCCGCCGGGTCTCGATCTCCCTCGTCCAGACCCTGCCGGGGGTCCGCCTGGTGCTCGGCGAGGTCGACTCGGTCGATCTCGACGCCCGCCGGATCAACTGGACGGACCCCGAGGGCCGGCGCGGCCGGATGGAGTACGACCGGCTCGTGCTGTCCGTCGGCAGCGTCAACAAGCTGCTGCGGATCCCCGGCGTGGCCGAGCACGCGCATGGCTTCCGGGGCATGCCCGAGGCGCTGTACCTGCGCGACCACATGATCCGCCAGCTCGAGCTGGCCGGTGCCGCCGACGACCCCGCGGAGCGGGCCGCCCGCCGCACCTTCGTGGTGGTCGGTGCGGGGTACACCGGCACCGAGGTGGCCGCACACGGCGTGCTGCTCACCGATGCCCTGGCCCGCCGTAACGCCGCGCTGCGCGGTGCCCCGCCGCCGCGCTGGCTGCTGATCGACATCGCGGACCGAGTGCTGCCCGAGCTCGACCGGAGGCTGTCCGACACCGCGGACCGGGTGCTGACCAAGCGCGGCGTGGAGATCCGTACGGGCACCTCGGTCAAGGAAGCGACCAAGGACGGCGCGTTGCTCGACACCGGTGAGTTCATCGCGACCCGGTCGCTGATCTGGTGTGTGGGCGTCCGCCCCGACCCGCTCGTGGACGACCTCGGCCTGCCGACCGAGCGGGGGCGGCTGTGCGTCGACCCGTATCTCGCCGTGCCGGGCCACCCCGAGGTGCTGGCCTGCGGGGACGCGGCGGCGGTGCCCGATTTGACCCGGCCGGGCCAGTTCACGCCGATGACCGCGCAGCATGCGCAGCGGCAGGGCAAGGTGGCGGGCCGCAATGTGGCGGCCACGCTCGGGTACGGTACGCGGCGCCCGTACAAACACCACGACCTCGGCTTCACCGTCGACCTCGGCGGGGTGCAGGGAGCCGCCAATCCGCTGCATGTGACGCTGTCCGGACCGGTGGCCAATCTGGTCACCCGCGGCTACCACCTGATGGCGATGCCCGGCAACCGCGTCCGGGTCGCCACGGACTGGCTGATCGACGCGGTGCTGCCGCCGCAGGGCGTACAGCTGGGGATGGTGCGCTCCTGGGCGGTCCCGCTGGACACCGAGGCGCCCGAGCGGGTCCGGATGCCCCATACGGCCCCGGACGGCCGCTGATGGGCCAGGGACCCGAGACCACGAAGGAGCGATATGCAAGACCATCTGCTCAGCGAGCTCGGGCAGCAGCTCCGAGTGGACTCGGTACGGGCCGCGGCGGCGGCCGGATCCGGCCATCCCACCTCGTCGATGTCGGCCGCGGACCTGATGGCCGTCCTGTTGGCGAACCATCTGCACTACGACTTCGAACAGCCCCGCCACCCCGGCAACGACCACCTGGTCTTCTCCAAGGGGCATGCGTCCCCACTCCTGTACTCCCTGTTCAAGGCGGCCGGGGCGATCAGCGACGAGGAACTGCTCACCTTCCGCAAGCTCGGCAGCCGGGTGGAGGGACACCCCACGCCGCGGCTGCCGTGGGTGGATGTGGCCACCGGTTCGCTGGGACAGGGGCTGCCCATCGGAGTCGGACTGGCGCTCGCCCGTAAGCGGCTGGACAAGGTGGACAGCCGCGTCTGGGTGCTGTGCGGGGACAGCGAACTGGCCGAGGGTTCGGTGTGGGAGGCCGTCGAGCACGGCTCGTACGAGCACCTGGACAACCTCACCGCCATCATCGACGTGAACCGGCTGGGCCAGCGCGGGCCCACCCGCCACGCATGGGATCTGGGCGCGTACGCGCGCCGTCTGCACGCCTTCGGCTGGCACACCATCGAGATCGACGGCCATGACGTCACCGCGATCGACCGCGCCTACGGCGACGCGGCCTCCACGGTCGGCCGGCCCACGGCGATCATCGCCCGCACCGTGAAGGGCCGGGGCGTGGCCGCCGTGGAGAACCGGGAGGGCCTGCACGGCAAGCCGCTGCCGGACCCTGAGGAGGCGGTCGCCGAACTCGGCGGCGTACGGGAGATGGCCGTACCGGTCCTCGGCCCGGCCGCGGCCGGCATCGCGCAGCCGTCCCACGAAGGCCCCCTGACCCTGCCGCGCTTCGACCCCGGCGAAGAGGTCGCGACACGGGACGCGTTCGGGCAGGCGCTGGCCGCCCTCGGCACGGCCCGCGGCGATGTGGTCGTGCTCGACGGCGAAGTGGGCGACTCCACGCGCACCGAGCTCTTCGCCAAGGAGCACCCCGAGCGGTTCTTCGAGTGCTTCATCGCCGAACAGCAGCTGGTGGCCGCCGCCATCGGGATCCAGGCGCGCGGCTGGACCCCGTACGCGTCCACCTTCGCGGCCTTCTTCACCCGCGCCTATGACTTCGTACGGATGGCCTCCATCAGCCGGGCGGACCTCAACCTGGTCGGGTCGCACGCCGGGGTGGCCATCGGCGAGGACGGCCCCTCGCAGATGGGGCTCGAGGACCTGGCGGCCTTCCGCGCGGTGCACGGCAGCACGGTGCTGTACCCGTGCGACGCCAACCAGACGGCCCGGCTCACCGCCGAGATGGCCGAGGAGTCGGGCATCCGCTATCTGCGCACCACCCGCGGCAAGACCCCGGTCATCTACCCGCCCTCCGAGAGCTTCCCGATCGGCGGCAGCAAGCTGGTGCGCGCCACGGACGACGACCACGTGACCATCGTCGCGGCCGGAGTGACCCTGCACGAGGCGATCGCCGCCGCCGACCGGCTCGCCCAGGAGGGCATCCACGCCCGTGTCATCGACCTGTACACGGTCAAGCCGGCGGACGCACAGACCCTCCGGGCCGCCGCCGACTTGACGGGGGCCCTGGTCACCGTCGAGGACCACCACCCCGAGGGCGGGCTGGGTGACGCGGTGCTCGAGGCCTTCTGCGACGGCTATCCGATGCCCCCCACGGCCCGGCTCGCCGTGCGCGACATGCCGACCTCCGCCACCCCGGCGCAGCAGCTGGCCGCGGCCGGGATCGACGCGGAGGCGATCGCCGCCGCCGCCCGCCAACTGGTCGGCGCGGCGAACTGACGTACAACCGCTGTGACTGTACGAGGAGCGGATCATGAGCAACGACCGCGGAAAGCGTGTGGTGGTGGTCGGCGCCACCGGCAACACCGGCACCAGCGTCCTCCGGGCGCTCGGCGAGGACCCGGACGTCGCCTCCGTCGTGGGGGTCGCCCGCCGCATCCCCGCCTGGTCGCCGCCGAAGGTGACCTGGATCCGGGCCGATATCGCGGAGGAGGCGGACGACCTGGTCCGGCCCTTTGAAGGCGCCGACGCCGTGATCCACCTGGCCTGGCTCATCCAGCCCAGCCACGACCCGGTGACCACCTGGCGGACCAACGTTCTCGGCAGTATCCGCCTCTTCGAGGCCGTCGCGGCCGCGGAGGTGCCGGTGCTGGTGTACGCGTCCTCGGTGGGGGCGTACGCGCCCGGCCCCCAGGACCGCCGGGTGGACGAGTCCTGGCCCACCCACGGCTGGCCCGAGGCCGCGTACTGCCGCGAAAAGGCATACCTGGAGCGGGTGCTGGACGCTTACGAGGGCGAGCATCCGCAGGTGAGGGTGGTGCGGATGCGCCCCGCCTTCCTCTTCAAGGAGCAGTCCGCGGCCGAGCAGCGCCGCCTGTTCCTGGGCCCGTTCCTGCCCCGCCGGCTGGTGCGCCCCGCCCTGCTGCCGATGGTGCCCGACATCCGCGGCCTGCTGCTGCAGGCCCTGCACACCGACGACGCGGCCGAGGCCTACCGGCTCGCGATCGGCCGGGATGTGCGCGGCGCCTTCAACCTGGCCGCCGAACCCCCGCTCGACGCGCGTGTGCTCGCCGAGATGCTGGGCGCCAGGGTGGTCCGCACACCGCGTATCGCCGCCCGCTCGGCACTGGCCGCCGCCTGGCACCTCCGCCTGGTCCCCGCCTCCCCCCAGCTGTTCGACGCGGCGCTTCGGCTGCCGCTGATGGACGCCGGCCGCGCCCGCGATGAACTGGGGTGGCAGCCGCGGCGCACCTCCGCGGAGACGATCGAGGAGTTCCTGCACGGCCTGCGGCACGACACCGGCATGGAGACGGCACCGCTGGTGGGACACGGGGCCCCGAGCGGCTGAGGTGATCGCGTCATCGAGTCGCGGACAGGGGCGGTGTGATGCACGGTGGGAGGGGCAGCTCCACGGTGAGGGGAAGGGCCATGTCCAACCACACATACCGCGTTGTCGAGGTCGTCGGGTCATCGGGGGACGGCATCGACGCCGCGATCACGAACGGCATCGACCGGGCCTCGAAGACCCTGCGTGAGCTCGACTGGTTCGAAGTCACCGAGATTCGCGGACATATGGAACAAGGGCGGATCGCGCACTACCAGGTGGGGCTGAAGATCGGCTTCCGGATCGAGGACACCGACTCCTGACGCCCGGCGGGCAAGGTCGCTCGTACCGCCTCGTACTGACGTGCGACCGGCCGCCCGGTCGCACGTCAGCCCCGGTCAGGGCACCACGGTCACGGGCCAGCGCCCGGCCTTGACGAGCCGGATCGCGACCGAGCCGACGAAGCGGTGCCCCGCCTGCTCCGACGCGCCCACCACCACGGCATCGGCCTTGAGCTCATCGGCCGCCTGCACCAGGCCGTTGTACGGATCGCCGCGGAAGGTGTGGAACTCCCAGCGCACCTCGAAGACCCCGCGCAGCTGCTCCGTCGCCCGACGGATCTCCTGGATCAGCTCCTCGGCGACCTGCTCCGTGGTCTGGGCCACCGAGGCCCCCAGCGCCGCCCCCGCGGCCAGCACCGGCTGTACGTACACCACGGCGAGCAGCGCGCGCTGCCGCCGGGCCAGGCCGGCCGCGTACGACGCGGCGCGCCAGGAAGAATCGGAGCCGTCCACTCCGACCACGATGACTTTCGGGCCGTCCGTTCCGCGTTCGAAGGACGCGGGGAGTTTGTCCACCACATCTGCGAGGCTAGCGCCAGGAAAGGGTAGGTGATCAACCGGCCCGGACCGCGGCGCCCGCGCCGCGACCCACCATGACCGGCACCGTACGACAGGAGAATCGATGGGCGGAACGCACCGTGGCGAGCTTCTTGCCATCAGTGATCTGCACGTGGCCTACCAGGAGAACCGGGAGATCGTGGAACGGCTGCGGCCGGGCTCGGACGACGACTGGCTGATTGTCGCCGGGGACGTCGGCGAGCTGTTCGCCGATATCGAGTGGGCGCTGGGCCTGCTGAGCGAGCGCTTCGCCAAGGTCATCTGGTCGCCCGGCAACCATGAGCTGTGGAGCCACCCCAAGGACCCGGAGAAGTCCCGCGGGGTGCGGCGCTACCAGGCGCTGGTGGACATGTGCCGGGCGAAGGGGATCGTCACCCCCGAGGACCCCTACCCGGTGTGGGAGGGCATCGGCGGGCCGCTGACCATTGCCCCGCTCTTCCTGCTCTACGACTACTCGTTCCGACTCGAGGGCCTGGAGACCAAGGAGGCGGCCCTCGCCCATGCGCACGAGGCGGGGGTCGTGTGCACCGACGAGCACTTCCTCCACCCGGAGCCGTACGCCACCCTCGACGCGTGGTGCCGGGCCCGCGTCAAGGAGACCGAGGCGCGGCTCGAGGCCTGCGACCCCGAGCTGCGGACGGTGCTCATCAACCACTGGCCGCTGACCCGGCTGCCCACCCGGGTGCTGCGCTACCCCGACTTCGCCCTGTGGTGCGGCACCGAGCTCAGCGCCGACTGGCATGTGCGGTTCCGCGCCGAGACCGTGGTCTACGGACATCTGCACATCCCCAGGACCACCGTGGAGGACGGGGTGCGCTTCCAGGAGGTGTCGGTCGGCTATCCGAGGGAGTGGAAGCGCCACGGGCTGCTGCCGGAGGACCCGCTGCGCCGGGTGCTGCCGGTGCCGGTGTCCTGACCTGCCGGCATCCCGTACGCGCCCGTCTTGACGGCACCGGCGGGTGGCGCCGTACGGTCACGGCTGTGAACCCTGACGTGGTGTTCCTGCCCGAGACCTACGCCGCCGGTGTCCCGTACGCGCTCTTCGCCGAGGCGCGCGCCACCCGCCCCGTCTGCTGGATCGAGGAATCCGCGGTCGGGGCGTGGCCCGCGGGCCCCGGCTTCTGGGCGGTCTTCCGGCACGCCGACGTCAAACATGTGCTGCGTACGCCGGAGGTCTTCTCCTCCCATCTGGGCGCCACCCAGATCCGCGACCCGGACACGCCTGGCGATCTGGAGTTCGTCCGGGCGATGATGCTCAATCAGGACCCGCCGGACCACTCCCGGACGCGGCGGGTCGTCGCGGCTGCCTTCACCCCGCGTGCGGTGCGCGAGCTCCAGGCCGTCATCGAGGCACGCGCGCGGACGCTCGTCGAGGGTGTGGCACCGCGGGGCGAGGCCGACTTCGTGGAGCTCGCGGCGGATCTGCCGGTGTGGACGCTGGCCCATGTCATGGGCGTGCCCGAGAGCGACCGGGGGCTGCTGTTCGACTGGGCGAGCCGGGTCATCGGCTACCAGGACGCCGAGTACGCCGCGTCGAGCACCGCCGATGCCGCAGGGCTCAGCCCGATGGGGCGCGCCGCGCTCGCCCACCGGCCGCGGTCGCTGACCCGCCCGGACGGCCGGCCGATGAACCCGCGCTCCCGCGAGGCCCTGGCCGATATGTTCGCCTACGCCCACGCGCTGGCCGAACGGCCGCGGCCCGGCACCGTGATGGCCCACCTACGGGAGGGCGGTCTGAGCCGCGAGGAGTTCGAGAACATGTTCTTCCTCTTCGCCGTGGCCGGGAACGAAACCCTGCGCAACGGCATCCCCGGCGGGCTGCTGACCCTGCTGGACCACCCCGAGAGCCATGAACTCCTGCTGGCCCGCCCGGAGCTGACCGACTCCGCCGTGGAGGAGATGCTGCGCTTCTGGCCGCCCGTCATCGACTTCCGCCGCACCGCGACCCGCGAGGTGGAGCTGGGCGGGCAGCGCATCCGGCGCGGCGACAAGGTCGTCGTCTACCACGCCTCCGCCAACCGCGACGAGGCGGTCTTCAACGACCCCGATCGCTTCGACATCACCCGCAGCCTGGGCGACCACGTCAGCTTCGGCCACGGCCCGCACTTCTGCCTGGGCGCGCACCTCGCCCGGCTGCAGATGCGGGCGATGCTGCGCGGCGCCCTGACCCGCCTGCCCGGGCTGCGCCGGGCAGGCGAGCCGGTGCGGCTCATGTCCAACTTCCAGAACGGCCTCAAACATCTGCCGGTCAGCTGGGAAACAGATCGCTGAACGGATCGGTCGTGTCCCCGACCGACCGGCCGAAGGGCGCGTCGAAGTCCCAGACCAGGAAGAGCAGAAAGACCATCAGCGCGCAGAACATCGCGGCCATCGCCAGCTCGCGCGGTGTACGGCGGATCTGCAGCGTGAACAGCAGCCCGACCACCAGCGCCGCGCCGACGACCAGCCCGAGCCAGACCACTCTGGGCATCGTCGGCCCGGCGTTCTGCGCCCGTGCCTCGCGGGCGGCGTCCACCGCGGCGACCTGGTCCACCAGTGGCTGGTAGATATGCCACTCCCGCTCGGTGCGCGGCGTGTAGTCGGTGACATCGCGCCGCAACTCCGCCAGCAGCGTGGCGCCGCGGTCGGTGAGCTCGCCCTTGTCGATCATCACCTGCCACTCCTTGGACACCACATGGTCCGCATACGCCCGGGCGTCCGCGCGGATGCGGTCGCGTACCGGTGCGGGGTAGCCGGCCGCGCGCTCGCTCACCTCGTGCAGCGCCTGCGCCTCCGTGCGCACGCCGTCCTGCGCGGCGCCGCGC
>NZ_MUNE01000346.1 GCF_002154605.1 Streptomyces milbemycinicus
CAGCGCGGCCTGCATCCGGACCGGGCCGAGGTCCGGATCGTCGACGGTGACGACGTCCTCGCGCTCGGCGTAGACCGGGTCGGTGACGATGTCCGCCGCGCTGAACACCCGGGAGGCCACCACCTCGGCGCGTTCGAAAGCCGCCAGGCACTCGTCCGCCGGGCGCGCCGCCACCCACGCCCGCAGCGCGTGATCCAGCCGCTCCCGCCCGGCGTGCTGCGCCTCCACGGTCGCGTACGCCTCCTCGTCCAGGCCCAGCAGCCGCACCACGTTGAGCACCGAGCGGGTGGTGGCCGAGGTGACCGTCAGCCAGTCGCCGTCACCGCTGCGGTAGGTGTTGATGACGGCGGCGGGCGCGACGGCCAGCTGGTTGCCGGCCCGCTCCGGGGCCGCGCCGAGCTGGTCGTACGCGATGATCTGCCACTCCACCAGCCGGAACAGCGGCTCGAAGAGGGCCAGGTCGATCCACTCGCCGTCGAAGTCCGGATCGGTGTCGCGGCGGTGCAGCGCCGCCAGGATCGCGAACGCGCCCATCAGCCCGGTGACCGCGTCCCCGTGCGAGAACCCGGTGTGCACGGGCGGTCCGTCCGGGAACCCGGTCAGATGCACCACCCCGCTGCGGGCCTCGCCCATCTTGCCGAACCCCGGGGCGTCGGCCCGCGAGGAGGTCGCGCCGAAACCGGAGATCTGCAGCAGGATCGCCTGGGGGTTGACCGCGTGCACGGCCTCCCAGTCAAGACCCCAGGCGCGCAGCCGCCCCGCGCGCAGGGTCACGATCACCACGTCGGCCCAGGCGATGAGGTCATGGGCGATCCGCCGCCCCTCCTCATGGTGCAGATCCAGGGTGACGGAGCGCTTGTTGCGGCCCGCGACCTTGAACCACAGCGGCACACCGTCGCGCCGGGGCCCCATGGCGCGGGCCGCGTCGCCCGCGCCCGGGGGCTCCACATGCACCACATCGGCCCCTTGGTCGGCGAGCATCGCCCCGGCGAGGGGGCCCGCCACGACATGGGCGAACTCCACCACCTTCAAGCCGGTCAGCTGCCCTTGTTGGCCCGGCCGGCCTTGCTGTCCCTGAGCGGCGCGGCTGTCGTTGTCCATACGGTCCATACGGGTCAGGCTGCGGGGTCGGCCATATGCGGGTCCAGCAATGAACGGGCATCAATTCATGCGGATCTCGCAATGGTTCCGGGCGGTCCTTTCACCGCGCCTCGCCGTCCTCCCAGAAGACCCCGTCGGGCAGCCCATGACCCGCGTCGCGGAACTCCTCCAACTGCTCCAGAAAGCGGCGCGCCCCCGGTGGCAGCGCCCGCCGCGCCGGAAGCACCACATGCAGCCGCCGCTCCACCACCGGCTCCACCAGCGGGCGCCGCACCAGCTTCCCCGGGGGCACCAGCGGATGCACCAGGGCCGGCATCGCGGACACCCCGAGCCCGGCCGCGACCAGCCCGCCCACCGTCGCCACGCTCGACGCCTCCGCCGCCGGGTCCGCCGACAGGCCCGCCTGGGCGAAGGCCGCGTCCGTCATCCGGCGCACGCTGGAGTCCGCGCCCACCGCCAGGAACGGTTCGCGGCCCAGATCCGCCCAGCTCACCTCGGGCTTCTCGGCGAGCGGATGGTGCTCGGGGAGTACGGCGTCGAACCGGTCGCGGACCAGCGGGCGCAGCCGTATCCCGGCCGTGCGCCGGGCCACGGTGGACACCGCGAAGTCCGCGTCGCCGTCCACGACCCGCTCGAGCACCGGGCGTTCAAGCCCGTCCAGCAGCCGTACGGTCACCTCCGGGCGCCGGGCGCGGAAGGCGGAGATCACCGGGGGCAGCAGCACGGCCGCCACCGAGGGGAGGGTCGACAGCGCCACCGTGCCGCGCTCACCGGAGACATAGCGCCCCAGCTGCGCCAGGCCCGCCCGGTGCGCGGACAGGATCTGGTCCGCGATGCGCAGCGCCTCGGCCCCGGCCGGGGTCAGCTGCACATTGCGGGTGTCGCGCTCCAGCAGCCGCATGCCGAGCGTGCGCTCCAGGTCCGCGACGGCGCGGCTCAACGAGGACTGGGACACATGCATATCGGCCGCCGCGGCGGTGAAGCTCGCGGCGCGGGCCACCGCGGCGTAGGCCGCGAGCTGGCGCAAAGTGACGTCCATCATGAAGCGGGAGAGTAGACGTGGGAGGCGCGCGGGGGAACTGTTGCGCTAAACGCATAGAGAGATCTGTGTTCGATGCTGGACGCGGATCTTTCGCCGCTCGGAAACTCATCGGCAACGCGTCCGAGGTAAGAGAAAGCGAGCGGGCCATGTTGGCAGCACTGGGCTTCTGCACGATCGGCGGCTTCCTGCTGCTCACCATGACCAAACGGGTCTCGGTCCTGGTCGCCCTGGTCCTCACCCCGGTGATCGCCGCGGTCATCGGCGGATACGGGGACGATCTCGGCCCGATGGCGCTGGACGGGCTGTCCAAGGTCGCCCCCACCGGGATCATGATCGCCTTCGCGGTGCTCTACTTCAGCCTGATGGTCGACGCGGGCCTGTTCGAACCGCTGATCCGCGGCATCCTGCGGATCGCCCGCCGAGATCCGCTGCGCATCACCGTCGGCACCGCCGCCCTGACGATCTGTGTGGCGCTCGACGGGGACGGTGCGTCGACCTTCCTCATCACCATCTCCGCCATGCTGCCCGTCTACCAGCGCCTGGGCATGAGCCGGCTGGTCCTCGCCGGGGTGGTCGCCCTCGGCGCGGGTGTGATGAACATGGTGCCGTGGGGCGGCCCCACCGCCCGGGCGGCCGCCGCGTTGAAGCTGGACACCTCGGATGTGATCACCCCGCTGCTGCCCGCCCTCGCCGCCGGTATCGCCTGGGTGCTGCTGGCCGCGTATCTGATCGGCCGCCGCGAACGCCGCCGGCTCGGGGAGCTCGACGCGCCGCCGGCCGAGACGGCGGTGGTCGGCGACGGCCCCGGCACGCCCCGGGTGGCCACGCGGGCCGGCACCGCGCTGACGGTCTTCAATCTGCTGCTCACCGTCACCCTGCTGATCTGCCTGGTGCTGGAGGTCATGCCGCTGCCCGTGCTGTTCGTCCTCGCCTTCGTGATCGCGCTGCTGGTCAACCACCCCGGCTGGGAGGAGCAGCAGGCCCTGCTGGAGAAACACGGCAACAGCGTGGTGCTGGTCACCACCATGATCTTCGCCGCGGGGGTGTTCACCGGCATCCTCACCGGCACCGGAATGATCGAGAAGATGGCCCAGGCGATGGTCGAGGTGATCCCCGACAGCCTCGGCGGCCATCTGCCGGTGCTGGTCGCCGTCACCAGCATGCCGCTGAGCCTCGTCTTCACCCCCGACGCCTACTACTTCGGCATCCTCCCGGTGCTGGCCGGCACCGCCGACTCCTTCGGCACCGACCCGGCCGAGGTCGCCCGCGCCGCCGTCCTCGGCCAGATGACCACCGGCTTCCCGCTCAGCCCGCTCACCGCCGCCACCTTCATCCTGCTCGGCATGAGCGGCGTACAGCTCGGCGAACACCAGCGGTTCATCTTCCGCTGGGCCTTCGGCACCACGCTCGTGATGACCGCCGCCGCCCTGCTGACCGGCGCCCTGCCGCTGTGACCTCATCCCCAGCCACCCTCCAGCCGGGAGAAACCGTGCCCAAGCCCCTGCGCCTACGCCGGTCAGCCGCGCTCGCCCCGCTGCTGGCCGCGGCGCTCACCGCCGCCCTCGCCCCGCCCGCCACGGCCGCGCCCGCCGCCCCTCGCGCCGGGCTTCCCTCCTACATCAGCGCGCTGAGCTCCGTACGGTACGACGGGGCCGACGACGACCTGCTCACCGCCGGGCTCGGCTTCTCCGGGCTGCGCGCCGCCGCACCGCCCGCCCCGGCCGACCCCGACCGGCCCACCGCCGCCGAGCTGCGCCGCCAGGCCATCTGGGCCTCCGCCGGGCTGTACGCCGGGTCGGGTGGCGGCCTCGGGCGGCTGTACGGGCCGAACGTGGACCGGGGCCGCCCGGTGCCCGGCGACGGCAAGGTCGCGGGCGTCGAGTACCGCGCCGTGGCGGGCAGCGGCTCACACAGCGTCAGCTTCGTCGTCCAGGTCCCGGACGACTTCGACAGGTCCCGCCCCTGCGTCGTCGCCGCGCCCGCCTCCGGCCTCGGCGGCGTGTACAACATGGTGGGCACCGCCGGGGCCTGGGGGCTGCACCGCCGCTGCGCGGTCGCCTACACCGACAAGGGCATGGGCCCGGCCTTCGACGATCTGCACTCCGGCACCGTCATGGCCTACGACGGCACGACCGGCCCCCGGGCGCAGACAGCGGACCGCGCCGCGTTCGACGCCGGGCTCAGCGACGCCGAACGGGCCCGGTTCGACGCCGAGCGCCCCTACCGCGTCGCGTACAAGATGGCGCACGCCAAGACCAACCCGCAGGCCACCTGGGGACGCGATGTGCTGCGCTCGGTGGAGCTGGCCCTCGCTCTCCTCGACCGCGACTGGCGCCGGGGCGCGCCCCGCGCCGGCTATACGCCCGCCACCACCACCGTCATCGCCACCGGGGTCTCCAACGGCGGCGGAGCGGCCGTCGCCGCCGGCGAGGACGACCACGGCGGGCTGATCGACGCGGTCGTCGCCTCCGAGCCGCAGATGAACCTCGCGCCGCTGAACGGGATACGGGTCACCCAGGGCGGGCGTGCGGTGCCGGCCGCCGGACTGCCGCTGATCCGGTACGGCTCCCTCGCCTCGCTGCTCCAGCCGTGCGCCGCGCTCACCGAGCCCACCGCGCCCGGCTACTCCTCCCTGGACACCGCGGCCGCCCACCGCCGCTGCGCCGCCCTCGTCGGCGACGACCCCCGGCTGATCTCCCGGCGCGACGCGAAGCGCGCGGGTCCTGACGGGCTGCCCCGGCTGGCCCAGGAGGCCCTGGTACGCGCCGGATACCAGCCGCAGTCCAGCTATCTGCAGCTCGCGCACTACGACCCGCAGACCCCCGCTTCGTACGCCATGAGCTTCGCCCGCGCCTCGGTCGCCGACTCCCTGTGCGGCTACGGCTGGGCCCGCACCGACGCCTCGGGCACCCCCGTCCCGTACCGCACCGCCGAACTGGCTGCCGCCTTCGGCACCAGCTCCGGCCGGGCGCCCGCGCCCGGGGTGCTGATCGACGAGAACTCACCGGGCGGGCCCGTCGCCGACGCCAAGTCCCAGGGCCCGGACGGCCGCCACGACTACAACCTGCGCGGGGAGAGCTGCGTCTACCGGCTGGCGTTCAACACCGCTCAGGAGCCGGAGTGGGCGGCGCGGCTCGCGGAGGGGCTGGACGCCACCCGGCGCACCGGCGATCTGCACGGCAAGCCCGCGCTGATCGTGCACGGCCGCGACGACACCCGGGTCCCCGTCAACCACAGCTCCAGGCCCTATCTGGGCCTCAACTCCCGCACCCAGCACGGCGCGGGCACCGTCGCCTACGTCGAGGTCACCAACGCCCACCACTTCGACTCCACGGCGCCCGGCTACGACAACCGCTATGTGCCGCTGGGCTACTACTACCAGCAGGCGCTGGATGTGATGTGGCAGCGCCTCACGCAGCGCGGACAGCTGCCGCCCAGCCAGGTCGTACGCACCGTCCCCCGCGGCGGCGAACCGGGCCACGCCCCGGATCTGACGCCCGCCAACGTGCCGGACATCGCGGACCGCCCGGCCGCCGGGGACCGCGTCAGGATCACGGACGGGACGGTACGGATCCCCGGCTGAACCGCCAGGCCGTGAGCCAGACCCTCACCGCCGGGCGGCCGTGGCCGGCCGCCGGGGTTCGATGACCGTGACCCCGGCGCCGGCCGCCGCCCCCATCGCCATCAGGGCCTCCGGCACCTCGTCGAGCCCGATGGTGTCGGTGACCAGCAGATCCGGCCGCAGCGTCCCGGCCTCGACCATCTCCATCATCGGCCCGTACGCGTGGGCCGCCATGCCGTGGCTGCCCAGCAGCCGCAGTTCGAGCGCGATGACCCGGTCCATCGGCAGCATCGGGCTCCCGGCGGCCGGCGGCAACAGGCCGACCTGCACATGGCGGCCGTGCCGCCGCAGGCTGTTGACGGACGCGGCGCAGGTCCGGGGGGAGCCCAGCGCGTCCAGCGAGACGTGGGCGCCGCCGCCGGTCGCGTCCGCGACGGCGTCCGCCACGGACCCCAGGGTCGAGGCCGCGTCCACGCACACCTCCGCCCCGAACCGCCGGGCGAGGGCCAGGGCGCGCGGCGAGATGTCCACCGCGACCACCCGTGCCCCCGCCGCGGACGCGATCATGACCGCGGACAGCCCCACCCCGCCGCATCCGTGCACCGCGACCCATTCGCCCGGGGCCACCCGGCCCTGCGCCACCACGGCGCGGAAGGCCGTCGCGAAGCGGCAGCCCAGACCGGCGGCCGTGGTGAAGGCCAGCTCGCCGCGGATGCCGACCAGGTTCACATCGGCGTTCTCGATCGCGACGTACTCCGCGAAGGAGCCCCAGTGGGTGAAGCCCGGCTGGGTCTGCCGCTCGCACACCTGCTGCGCACCGTCCGCGCAGGCGCCGCAGCGCCCGCACGCGCAGACGAACGGCACGGTGACGCGCTGCCCGGGGCGCCAGTTCAGGACCTCGGGCCCCACTTCCTCGACCACCCCGGCCAGCTCATGGCCGGGTACGTGCGGCAGCCGGATGCCGGGGTCGTGCCCCATCCAGCCGTGCCAGTCGCTGCGGCACAGCCCGGTCGCCTCGACGCGGATGACCGCGCCGCGTCGCGAGGGAGTCGGATCCTGGACGTTCCGGACCTCGGGCCGGTGCCCGAAGGCATCGAACACCACAGCGCGCATGGACCCGCTCCCTCGCTCAGCCGCACATGGTGGGGGGCCGTAGAACCTACACCACGTTCGACCCCGGGCGACCGGCCCCACCCACCGACGGCGGCTCCGCGCCCGGCCGGGTGCCCCAGGCGGACGGCTCGGTGCCCAGCCGGTGGGCGAGCGAACAGCCATGGGCGACCGAGGACCAGGGCAGCCAGGTCCGCGGCAGGTCCCGCCCGTTCAGCGACACATCGCGCACATAGCGCCGCTCATCGCTGGCACCGGGCGCGGTGACGGTCAGCGTGCCGCCCTGCCGGGTGCCGTAGCGGCCGATACGGACCACCGCCGACTCGAACTGCGGGCTGGAGACGGCCAGGAAGTCGCCGCCGCTCATGGTCGGGTAGAGCCCGAGCGAGGAGAAGACGTACCAGGCCGACATGGTGCCCAGATCGTCATTGCCCGTCATACCGTCCGGCCCGGTGGTGAACAGCGTCATCGCCGCCCGCACCACGGTCGCGGTCTTCGCGGGCGCGCCCGCCCACAGATACATGTACGGGGCGTGCAGGTCCGGCTCGTTGTTCGGGTTATAGGTCGGCTTGCCGTAGTAGTCGTACGGGGCCGAGATCCAGTCCCGGCGCGCGGTGCCCGCCGGGTCGGTGAGCAGCTTGTCGTAGGCGAAGAAGGAGTCCAGGCGCTGCTCGGTGGCGCGCCGCCCGCCCATCAGCCCGACCAGCCCGGCCGGGTCCTGGGGGACCAGCCACTGGTACTGATAGGCGCCGCCCTCGTGGAACTGGCGGCCCGCCTCCACCGGGTCGTACGGCGTGACCCAGGCGCCGTCGGCCGTGCGCGGCCGGAACTGCGCGATCGAGGCGTCCCACAGCTTCCGGTACCACTGGCCGCGCTCGGCGAACATTTTCGCGTCGGCGCGGTGCCCGAGGCCGCGCGCCATCAGCGCGAGCGACGCGTCGGCGGCGGAGTACTCCAAGGTCGCCGAGGCGGGGTGGACACAGTCGTTGTCGCCGCCCTTGTGGGCGCAGTCCTTGCCGAGTTCGAGCCCCGACGGGACATAGCCGAGCCTGCGGTAGTGGTCCACGCCGGAGCGCCCGTTGTAGGGGGAGTCGGCGGGCGGGGTGCTGGTCGCGTTCCGCTTCAGCAGTCCGTACGCCTCCTCCTCGTGCCCGGCCAGCAGGCCCTTGGACCACGCCTCGACCAGGAACGGGGTCACCGGATCCCCGGTCATGATGTTGGTCTCGCTCTCGGCCAGCGCCCACCTCGGCAGCCAGCCGCCGTCCCGGCCGATCCCGACGACCGACAGCGCCACATCGCGCGCGACCCGTGGCTGCAACAGCTCCAGGAGCTGGTTCTGCGGCCGGTAGGTGTCCCACAGCGAGAAGTTCTGGTACGGCGTGTAGTCGGTGGCGGTGTGT
The DNA here is from genome assembly GCF_002154605.1 of Streptomyces milbemycinicus. Lineage (GTDB taxonomy): Bacteria > Actinomycetota > Actinomycetes > Streptomycetales > Streptomycetaceae > Streptomyces > Streptomyces milbemycinicus. Next base: position 8,216 of record NZ_MUNE01000346.1, read on the forward strand.
GTCCTGCCGTCGAAGCCGGTGTAGCGGCCGTCCACGTCGCCGGCCAGGTTCGGGTGCAGCTGGGCGTGGTAGAGCGCGGTGTAGAAGGCGCTGCGCCGCTCCGGGGTGCCGCCGCCGATCCGCACCGAGTCCAGCTGCCGCTCCCAGGTGTCGCGCAGCTTCGCCCGCGTGGCGTCGAAGTCGTAACCGTCGCCGGTCTCCGCCGCCAGGTTCTTCCGGGCGCCGTCCAGGCCGGTGTACGACAGGCCGACCTTGACCACGACGTCCCGGTCGGCGGTCGCGTCGAAGCCGGCCCAGGCGCCGTTGCCGCCCTCCCCGGCCGCCTCCCGGGAGCCGGGGGTGGCGGTGGTGCCGCGCCAGGTGCCGTACGAGGAGAAGGGCCGGTCGAAGGTGGCGGTGAAGTAGACGGTGTGCTCGTCCTTGCCCGCGCAGAAGTTTCCGGCCCGCACCCGCCCCTCGACGGTGCGGTCGCCGACCACGCGCACCTCGGAGTCGAACACCTTCTGGTTGGCCTTGCCGGTGTTGAACAGGACGTTGGCCGCGCCGGTGGCGGGGAAGGTGTAACGCTGCCAGCCGGTGCGCTCGGTGGCGGTCAGCTCGGCGTCGACGCCGTAGCGGGAGAGCCCCACCCGGTAGTAGCCCGGGGTGGCCTCCTCGTCGTCGTGCGAGTAGGCGGAGCGGTAGTGCTCCGGGTCCACATCGGTCACCGGGCCGGTGGTCGGCATGAGGGGCAGCTCGCCCGCCACACCGCAGCCGACGCCGGACAGATGCGTCTGGCTGAAGCCGTAGATGGTGTTCTGCGCGTAGTCGTAGCCGCCCTGCCCGCCGGTGTCCGGGCTGACCTGGACCATGCCGAACGGGGCGCCCGCGCCCGGGAAGGTGTTGCCGAAGTTCTGTGTGCCCACGAACGGGTTCACCAGCGCGGCGGGCTCAGCCGCCGGGGCCGCCGCCGCGCCGGGCGGCCCGAGCAGACCGCCGAGGAGGAGCGCGGCCGCTGTGAGCGGGGTGACCGCTCTCGCCGCGCGCTTACGTATCCGACCGAGCTTAGGTATCCGACCGACCAGTGGTCTCAAAGGGGACCTCCGTTGACAACGTTGTCCGGCCAAGGGTGCCCGGACCCTAGCACGGGCGCCGCGCCCGGGGGAGTACGGCGAACGAAGCCCCGTGCCAGGGCCGCGGGTCGGCTCAGCGGTTGTGCCGTTGACCCTCCGCCAGCTGGCGGGTCGTCCGGTCGGCCCCGGCGTTGCGCTGGGCCACCGCCGCAAGGCTCGGGAACAGCCCGCCGAGCGCGCTGCCCAGGCGCAGTTCGAGCGGTGCGATGTTCACCTCGGCGCGGTCCCGCTCGATGGCGCGCAGGGTCGCCACCGCCACCTGGCGTACGGAGACCGTACGGACACCGGGGGGCGTGGTGGCCCCGGAGTCCGCGAACATCCCGGTGTCGCGGACGAACCCCGGCTGCACCACCGAGACCCCCACCCCGGTGCCGTGCAGATCCTGGCGCAACCCGAGCGCGAAGCCGCGCAGCCCGAACTTGGTCGCGTTGTAGAGCGCCGCGCTGGGCGAGGCGGTACGGCCCGACAGCGAGCCGATCATCACGATGTGGCCGGAGCCGGACGCCACCATCCGCGGCGCCAGCGCCCTGGCCAGCTGGAGCGGGGCGCGCAGATTGACCTCCAGGGCGCGGTCGACCTCGTCGGGGGCGTAGCCGAGGACTTCGCCGCTGGAGGGCAGCGCCGCGTTCGCGATGAGGATGTCGGCCCCGGCGGCCTCGGCGATCAGGTCGTCCACCTGAGCCCGGTCGGCCAGATCGGCGACGATGGCCCGGGCGCCCAGCCGGTCGGCCAAGGGCTGCAGTACTTCCTCGCGGCGGCCGGTGAGCAGCAGCTTGGCCCCCCTGGCCGCGAGGGCGCGGGCCAGTGACTGCCCGATGCCTCCGGTCGCTCCGGTGAGCAGGACGGTCGCGCCGCCGATCCGCATGCGTGTCTCCTCCGCGTAGTGGCTTGTCCGGGTGTCCCGAGGAACGGTACTGCCCTGCGGGGCGCGGCTCATGTCAGCAAGCCGAAGGGGCACGCCGAGTCCCCCGTCACGACCGCTCGGGGTCCATGCCGCTCGCCCGCGCGATGGCCTCCACCTCCATCCGGTCGCGCTCCTGCTCGGCCCCGAAGTCCACCACCAGCCGCAGGCCGTGCGGCCCGAGCAGACTGGTCAGCTCCTCCAGCTCCCGGCCGAGGGCGGGGGTGAACCGATCCTGGTCGCGCGGGGAGAACTCCACATCGACGCTGCCGCCGTCGCTGCCGCCGTTGCGGCGGTGCACGATGGCGTCGTTGATACCGCGGAGGATGCGCAGCAGGAGGTCGTACGAATCGGGGTCCAGACGGTTCTGGAGCTCGGCCAGCCGGTGGGCGAACTGCTTGGCGCGCTCCAGGAAGTGCTCTTCGTCCATGACACCATCGTGACGAAAACCCGCGCCATACACGTCAGTTACAGATGATTTTACGGTCGACTCCAGGTATTGCCGGTGATTGTGCTGTCCAACCCGTACACTCGACGGGCGTTGCCCGCGGCCACCAGGGCCGCCACCCGCTCCGCGTCCGCCGCGCACCAGGCGCCGTCGCGGACCCAGCGGGCCAGAGTTGCGTCCAGGGCCTCCCGGAAGAGCAGCGCCCCGACCGCGTACAGCTCGGGCAGGCCGTAGGCGTCGGTGGAGAAGAGCACCTTGCCGAAGGGGGCCACCTCCAGCACCTCGGCCAGCACCGCCCCGGCCCGCGCCCCGGTGTGCGTCAGGGCCAGGCCCACATCGGCGTACACATGGGGGTGGACCGCGGCCAGATAGCCGGCGCCGCGGTGGTACGGATAGCCGTGCAGCAGGATCAGCGGGCAGCCGGTGGGGCGCACGGCGCGGATGAAGTCGGTCAGCAGCAGCGGGTCGCAGCGGTCGAGGCGCAGATCGGGGTCGCCGAACCCGGTGTGCAGCTGGAGTGGCAGGGCGGTGCGCACGGCGGACCACAGCAGATGGCGCAGCAGCACCGGATCGGCGAGCCGCGCCGCGACCGGGTCGCCGCCGGCGCGGGCGGCCAGCCAGCGGTCCGCCGCCGCGCGGAGCGCGGCCGGGGCGGGCGGTGTGGGCGCGAGGTCGAGACCGTAGCGGTAGGCGGCCACCGACTTGAACCCGGCGGCGGTGAGCGCGGCTCCCCGTACCGCGCCGTCGAGCGTGGCGAGGAAGGAGTCGGCGGTCCGTGAGGCGTCCGCGACCCGCTCGGCGAGGTGTTCCAGGCGTACGATCTCGCGCGCCGCGCCCCCGGCGGCCTCGGCCAGCTCCTGAGGGCCCATCAGGTCCCCGGGCAGCCCGGTATCCACCAGAAACTCGGTGATACCGGCGGCGCGCAGCAGCCGCCGGGTGACCTCCGCCGCGCCCAGCTCCCGCCGCCGGGCCAGATAGCGCTCGGGCGGACAGTGCGGCGGAAGGCCCAGCAGCGGCGGGCACCAGCGGCGCACCGCGAATCCGAGCTGGGTGTCGAAGTAGCTGGTGCCGGGCGCGGCGGGCGCGTCCGACTCGGTCAGATACGCCTCGAACGCCGCGGCGTCCGGCTCGCCGCGCAGCAGGCCGTGGCAGTGGTGGTCCACCAGTGGCGGCCGGGGCCGCGCCGGGCCGGGGCCGGACATGGCTCAGTACCTCCAGCGGGTGGCCGCGGCGATGTCCCGCGGGCTCGCCCCCTCGAACAGCTCGGCCTCGGCGCGGCGCACGGCGGCGATCGACTCGAAGAGCGGATCGCCCAGCGCCTCGCGGAGCGTGTCCGAGGCGTCGAAGTGTTCCAGGGCGGCGGGCAGCGAGGTCGGCAGCCGCTGCTCATGGCCCTCGTGCACCGGATCGCCGGCCACCGGAGGGGGCAGCGTCAGACCGGAGTCGAGCCCGGCGAGCCCGGCGGCGATGACCGCGCCCGTCAGCAGATACGGATTGGCCGCCTGGTCGACACACTTGACCTCGGCGTTGGCCCCGCTGGGGTCCTCCGGCGCCCCCGCCACGAAGCGCAGCGCGGCCTCGCGGTTCTCCAGCCCCCAGCACTGATACGCCCCGGCCCAGCGGGAGGGCTCCAGCCGCAGATAGCTGGCCGGCGAGGGGGCGCCGATGGCCAGCAGAGCGGGCAGCGCGCGCAGCACACCGGCCAGGAACGCCTCGCTGGTCGCCGTCATACCGCACGGCCCGTCCCCGTCGCGGCACAGATCGCGCTCGCCCTGCCACAGGCTCAGATGCAGATGGCCGCCATTGCCGACGGTGTCCGGGGTGACCACGGGCGCGAAGGACGGCGCCAGGCCGTGCTGTGCGCTCACGCCCCGGATGGTCTGGCGCACCAGCACGGCGAGATCGGCCGCGCCCACCGGGTCGGCGGGCGCCACGGACACCTCGAACTGCCCCTGGGCGTACTCGGGGTGAATCTGCAACACCTCGACCTGCTGGGCCTGGAGCGCGTCGAGCACATCCGCGAGATAGTCGGAGAGATCCACCAGGCGGCTCATCCCGTAGGCGGGCCCGGCGGTGGGGTAGCGCGGCTCCGGCTCCGTTGCGTCGGCGGTGGCGACGACCCACTCGGTCTCGAAACCCATGAGCACCCCGAGGCCGCGCTCCCGGGCCCGCTCGGCCATACGGTGCGCGAACCGCCTCTGGCATACCGGGTGTTCTTGCCCGCTCACGTCGTACCGGTCCGCCGGGGCCCAGGCCCAGCGGGGCTGGGCGGCCAGCGGGGTGAGCCGGTCGAGGTCGGGGAAGAGCCGCAGATCGCCGTCGGGGCCGCCGATGTGGCGGCTGGTGGTCATGGAGTCGTCCACGAGGAAGACGTCGAAGACGGGGGACATGCCGACGCCCCACTGCGCGGCGTGTTCGAGGCGCGCGGTGGGGACGGCCTTGACGCGGGTGAGGCCCGCGTTGTCCACCCAGGTCAGCGCGGTGCCGACGATCCCCTGGGCGGCCAGCTCCGCGGCCTCCTCGCGCGCCCGGGCCCGAGCCTGTGCGCGGTGTTGGGTGTCCACGGGCGGCTCCTGTCCGGGGTGCGCTCATCCGGTGTATTCGCGGGTCCTCCGATGTCTAACGCGCGGGGCTCACAAGCGTTACGATTGTTGACATGTCCCGAACAAATCCGGAAACCATACACCCGGGAGCCGACCAGTGATCAAACGCAGAGCCTTACTCGCCGGCACCCTGGGCCTCACCGGCGGCCTCGCGCTCGGAACCGCCGCGGAAGCGGCCCCCACCGACTGGTCCCGGGCCGTGGTGGACTCCACCATCGCCCGCAACCCCGACCCGAAGTCGCTCGGCGGCTGGGGCTACACGCGCGGGCTGTTCCTCTACGGCACCTACCGCGTGTACCAGCGGGTCAAGGAGCCGTCCTACCTCGCGTACATCAAGCGCTGGGTGGACTATTACGTGGACGCGGACGGCCACATCAACCACAGCTTCGACAACCTCGACGCCATGCAGTCCGGCAACCTGCTGCTGATCCTCCACAAGGAGACCGGCGACCCGCGCTACCGCACCGCCGCCGACCAGATCCGCACCCGCATCACGACCTATCCGCGCACCTCCGACGGCGGTATGTGGCACGCCACCGGCAAGACCAACGAGCTGTGGGCGGACGGCGTGTTCATGGCCCAGCCGTTCCTGCTGCGCTACGGCATCGCGTACGGGGACGAGTCCTACGCGTACGACGAGGTCACCCGTAATCTGGCCGTGTACTTCGACCACCTCAAGGCGTCGAACGGGCTGCTCTACCACGCGTACGACGCCGACGGCGACGCCCCTTGGTCGCCCAATCCCACCACCGGCACCTCCGCCTACCACTGGGCCCGGGCCATCGGCTGGACCGCGATGACCCTTATCGAGGTGCTGGAGGTGCTGCCCGCGAACCACCCCCGGCGGGCCGGACTCATCGCCGACGTCAAACACCTGGCCAAGGGGTTCGTCCGCTACCAGGACCGGAGCACCGGCCGCTGGTTCCAGGTGGTGGACAAGGGGGGTGAGGCGGACAACTGGACCGAGACCTCGGCCTCCAGCATGTACACCCTGATGCTGCACGCGGCGCTGGAGCGCAAATACATCGCCGGCGGCGACTATGTGTCCGCGGCACGCAGGGGCTATCAGGGCGTCCTGAAGAAGGTGAAGGTCAACGCGGACGGGCTGACCGACATCATCGACATCAGCGAGGGCACCAACGTCGGTGATCTGGACTACTACTTCGGCCGCAAGCGCAACACCAACGATCTCCATGGCCTGGGCGCCTTCCTGCTCATGAACGAGCAGCTCGCGTACTGACCACCCGCACGGTCGCGCTCCGCGGTGGACCGCGGAGCGCGACCTGAGCCGGCTTGTCCGGGCGCCGGTGGCGGAGGCTATTTCAGCTCCACCTGGAACACCTTGTCCGCGCCGTCCGGCTCCCCGCCGTTGTTGTCGGCGTTGGTCGTGGACAGCCACAGGGTGTTCTTGCCCGGGACGGTCTCGACGGTGCGCTGCCGCCCGTACTCACTGACGTAGTACGCCTTCGGGGTGCCCGCGGATGTGCCGTCGACCGGGATCCGCCACAGCCGCTCGCCCTTGAGTGCCGCCATGTAGAGGGCGCCGTCCGCGTAGGTGACACCGCTGGGTGACGCCTCGCCGGTCGACCACTGGCGCTTGGGGTTGGTCATGCCGGAGGTGGAGCAGCTGCCCTCGCAGGTCGGCCAGCCGTAGTTCTTGCCCGGCTCGATGAGGTTGAGCTCGTCGTACGTGCTGTTGCCGAGCTCGGCCTCCCACAGCCGCCCCGCCGAGTCCCAGGTGAGGCCCTGCGGGTTGCGGTGGCCGTAGGAGTAGACCAGGGTGCCGAACGGGTTGCCGGGGGCGGGTTTGCCGTCCGTGGTCATCCGCAGGATCTTGCCGTTGAGCGCGTTCTTGTCCTGGGCGAGATCGGACGTCTGGGCGTCCCCGGCGGTGGCGTACAGATAGCCGTCCGGGCCGAACTTGAGGCGTCCGCCGTTGTGGTACTTGTTCTTCTTGATGCCGCTGACCAGCGTGGTGTAGCCGCTCAGCGAGGAGCCGTCGAAGGTCATCCGGGCGATCCGGTTGCCCTCGGACGCGGTGTGCATGAGGTACACGTAGTGGTCGGTGTTCCAGTTCGGGGAGACCGCGATCCCCAGTAACCCGCCCTCGCCGCTGGTGGTCACGACGTTGGGCACCGTGCCGACCTGGGTCTTGGTGCCCGACTGGGTGAGCTTGAACACCTTGAACGAGTCCCGCTCGGTGATCAGCGCCGATCCGTCGGGGAGCCAGCTGAGCCCCCAGGGGATCGACCAGCCGGACGAGACGGTCTTGATACTGGACGGTGCCGAGTCGACTCTGTCGGACGAGGCGTTACCCGTGCCGGCCGTTCCGACCAGCAGCCCGGCGGCGAGTGCGGCGGCGGTGGCCGCCACCACGAGGTTCCGATGGCTCTTCATCGCGCGTCTCCTCCTACTGGAGCTTGTACGCCTTGAAGTTGCGGGTGAGCAGGTAGGCCGTCTGCAGGCCACTGCTGTTGAGACTGCGGTAGATGCCCCACTTGGGCCGCAGATAGTTCTTGCCGCGCCACATGTCGAGCCCGGTGCGCTTGTACTTGGCCACGGTCTTCCCGTCGGTGACGACCGACCAGTCGATGTATGCCCCGGAGTCGGACGCCTTCACCTCGACCGACACATCGCTCCACTTGCCCTGGATCGGCGACATATCGGCGGCCCCGGCCTCCGTCAGGTTCTCCGCGTCGTCCGAGGTGCGCATCTCGACCTTCGGGCCGCCGTCGTGCTGGTGCAGCGACATGGTGAACAGCGGGGCGGCGACGTCCCCCACCTTGATCTGCATGATGTGGGTGAAGCTGGTGGTCGCGTCCAGCGTGTCCGGTACATACATCTGGTACTGGATCCGCCAGGTCTCGTCCTTGAGGATCTTCACGGCGGCACCGTCCTGCCGCATGCCCCTGACCTCGTTGCGCTGGCGGTCGGTGCTGGTGTCCACATCCTTGGGGTAGTGGATGTCGGTACGGAACCCGCCGCCGCTCGGGTAGATATGGGTGACCCCGGGGTGCGAGTCGGCACGGTCGTCCTCGGAGCCCTCGAAGGAGTCGGCGACACTGGCCCCGGACGCGGGGCTCCACTTGAGGCTCCAGGAAGCCGTGGGTGCCTGCGGTGTGCGCTCCGCGCCGTGGGCGGCGACCGTGGGGAGGAGCAGCGCACCCGCCGTCGCCAGGGCTGCCGTGGTACGGGGCCCGGGCAGCCGTTTGGGCTTCATCAGTGATTCTCCTGTCTGACCTTTGGTCATATCCATGAACTGGCCGGATATGGAAAGGCCGCGGTGGGGGAGTGACGCATGAGGTGAATCGCTGTTGAGGGGGACTGTAAAGAAACGTTCCTATCCCGTCAACAGTTCAGTCATGACTGGGCAGTTCAGCCGCGCGAGACCCGGAACACCACCGTGCCGTGCGCGGGCACCGAGGCGCTGATCGAACCGGTCGTGGTGCTGGTCGCCTTGGACCACAGGTCCTTGAGCCCGTACGAGGACGAGCCGCCGAGGCCGATCGCGGTGGCCGTGGTGGAGATCGTCTTGGCGGACGAGTTCTCGTTGAGCAGGGCGACCGCCCGGTCGCCGTTGGCCAGTTGCTTGGTGTACACGACCTTGCCGCCGCTGGAGGACACGATGGTCGCCTGCTTGCCCAGGGTGTCCTGGTCCACCGCGATCAGGTCGGTGTTCTTCAGGATCGACTGGGTGGTGGCGGAGGCGTCGCGGATATCGCTGCCGATGAGCAGCGGCGCCGCCATCATCGCCCAGAGGCTGAAGTGGGTGCGGTACTCGGTGGCGGTCATCCCGCCGTTGCCGACCTCCAGCATGTCCGGGTCGTTCCAGTGGCCCGGGCCCGCGTACTGCGCGAGGTCGTCGTTGATATGCACCTTGTCGATCATGCTGGACCACTTGTCGCTGATGTCGCCGGTGGTCCGCCAAAGATTGCCGACCGGCTCGCCCCAGGTCCACACCTTGGGGCTGGTCTGGCCCCATTCGCAGATGCTGTACGCGATCTTCCGCCCGCTGGCCGCGAGCGCGTCGCGCATGGCCTTGTAGCGCTGCTGGGCGTCCACGCCCTGGTTATTGCAGTTGTCGTACTTGAGGTAGTCCACGCCCCAGGACGCGAACTGCTTGGCGTCCTGCTTCTCGTGGTTCAGCCCCCCGGGGAAGCCGGCGCTGTTGCAGGTCTTGGTGCCGGCGCTGGTGTAGATGCCGAACTTGAGCCCCTTGGAGTGCACATAGTCCGCCACGGCCTTGATGCCGTTCGGGAAGCGGGTGCGGTCGGGCACCAGATTGCCGTCCGAGTCCCGGCTGGTCTCCGCCCAGCAGTCGTCGATGTTGACGTACTCGTAGCCGACGTCCTTGAGGCCGAGCGAGACGAAGGCGTCGGCGACCCCCTTGACCATGGACTCGTTGAACGAGGAGTCGCAGTGCGTGGCGTTCCAGTTGTTGAAGCCCATGGGGGGCGTGCGGAGCAGGCCGTTGTCCAGCGCGGCGGCCTGACCGGCCCCGGCGGTGAGCGTGAAGGTGATGGCGGCTGCCGCGGTGGTGGCGGTGGCGGTGGCCACCGCGACCAATGAGCGGAGTCCGCCGGATCGTACGTTTCCTTGCATGATCATCTCCTTCGAACGCATCTGAGTATCCGTGTGTGATGCATCGCGGAAGGTAGGAGGTGTGGTCTGACGAGTCAAGGATTGGTACGGGCCAGAAGATGGGTAGAGGGTGCTCGGTGGCGCCCACTCGGCTAACTACCTGCGATTTCTCGTGGCTTGATATGTGATAATCCGTCAGGTCGAGGGATAGAGATCGGAGGATTTTTGCGTCCGCCCCATTGACCCGGGCCAAGCGGCTCGCAACTCTTCAACAGAACACCACCCCCGAACACCACCCCACGTCTCCCCTCGCCCGGTACCGACAGCCCGGGGAAGGAGCCCCATGAGCCGCAGACCGCGCGGACGTCTTCGCGCCTGGCTGGCCACCACACTGCTCGCCGTCGGCACCCTCCTCTTCGCAGGCCCCGCCCCCGCGCGGGCCGAAGTCGTACATGCGCGGCAGCAGTGGCTGCGCGACTCCCAGGCCGGACTCTTCCTGCACTGGGGCATGCGCACCTCACCGGGCTACACCAGCTGCTCCGCCTGGGAGAAGGCCGTGACCGACGGCGGCTGGGACGCCGACTACTGGGTCGGCGAGGCCGAAAAGCTGCATGCGAAATACCTGGTGCTGGCCTCCTTCCACAGCCGTCTGGGGTACTCCCGCGCCTGGCCGTCCGACATCCCCGGCAGCTGCTCCACCAAACGCGACTTCCTGGGCGAGCTGATCAGCGCCGCCGATGCCCGGGGGCTCAAGGTCCTGCTCTATATGACCGACGATCCGCAGTGGCATGACGAGGGCGGCCATGAATGGCTGGACTCGGCCGCGTACTCCGACTACAAGGGCCGCGATGTCGACCTGACCACACGCGACGGGTTCGGTGAGTTCTCGTACGACAACTTCGTCGAGGTCATGCGGAACTACCCCAAGCTGTCCGGCTTCTGGATCGACAACGACAACGACTACTGGATCGACCACGGCCTCTACGAGAAGGTCCGCGCGGACCGCCCCGGCTGGCTGCTGAGCAACAACAACGAAGACACGCCGATCATGGACACGGTCAGCAATGAGCAGAAGACCGGCATGTCCCCGGCCTATGACTACCCGCAGGCGGTCTGGAGCCCCCAGCCCCGGCTGACCGAGGCCTGTTTCAAGCTGCCCAGCAGCGGCGCCTGGTGGTACAGCGGCACCGACTCGGCGGTGGACCAGGCGCTCACCCTCCGCCGGCTGATCGCCAACTCCGGCTCCTCCGTCAAATCGCTCATGGCCGAGACCGCTCAGGTGAACGGCCGGTTCCCGAGCAAACAGGAGGCGTTCAACAACGTCGCCAAGACCTATCTGGATGCCATCTGGGGCTCGCTCAACGGTACCGAGGGCGGCGGCTACAGCTACGGCGGCCTGGCGCCCGGGGCCTGGAACGACGGGGCCCACGGCGTGACCACGGTCTCCAAGGCCGATCCGGATCTGCACTTCGTACACGTTCTGACCAAGCCTTCCGGCTCCACCCTGACCGTGCGCGACAACGGCTACCGGGCCCAGCGGATCACCGACTTCCGCACCGGTAAGCAGCTGAGCTTCAGCCAGGGCAACGGCAAGATCACCATCACCGGGATCGCCGACTGGGACCCGTACGACACGGTCCTCAAGGTCGAGACCGACGGTCGGCAGGGCCTGATCCCCGCCAACTCCATGACCGCGAGCGCAAGCTCCTCGGCGAGCGGACACCCGGCGTCCGCCGTCCTCGACGCCGATCCGCAGGGCTACTGGGACAACAACACCAAGCTCCCCGTCTCGCTCACCTTCGATCTGCGGTCCGCCAAGAGCATTCAGTACCTGGCCATCAACCAGCGGGAATGGTCGGTCAGTTACGCCCGCTCGGACACCGAACAGTCCGCCCGCATCCGCGACTACCAGATCCAGGTCTCCAGCGACGGCACCGACTGGGGGAGCGCCGTCAAAACCGGCACCCTCCCCAGCGCCCGCGGCGTGCAGTTCATCGACATCCCCGCCACCACCAAGCGCTATGTCCGGCTCACCGTCAACAGCACCTGGGCCGCCGCCACCGACACCAAGCGCTACAAAAAGCTGCTCATCGACGAGGTGCGGATCGGCTCCGGCTACGCGGGGAAGAGCTCATAAGACCCCTGAACCCCCTCGCCCCCTCACATCACCCGGCACCCCTTCACCCTCCGTGCGGATCCGCGGGAAACCGTCCCGTGGATCACCCCCCAACACACAGGAAGGCAGGACGGATATGAACGAGACCGTGCAGCGCAACGAACCTCAGTCGAGGCGGACGGCGGAGCAGGCCCGCCCCCGCATCGAGGAGACGGCCTGGCAGACCCCCGACTACGTGGTCGTGGACACCGCGTTGGAGGTCACCGCCTACTCGCTGACCACCCGCTGACGGCGCCGCCATGCTGCTGCGCGTGCTCGGCACCGCGGCGGGCGGCGGACTGCCTCAGTGGAACTGCGCGTGCCCCGGTTGTTCCGGGGCACGCGCCCACCCCGGCCGGCGCCGCCGCCATGCCTCCCTCGCCGTACGGGCCACCGAAGGCCACTGGTATCTGGTCAACGCCACCCCCGACCTCGGCGACCAGATCGAGGACTGCCCGGAACTGCACCCCGGGCCGCGGCCCCGCCAGACCCCGCTGGCCGGAGTGGTCCTCACCGACGCGGAACTCGACCACACCCTCGGCATCGCCCGGCTCCGCGAGGCGGCCGGCGGCGTCGACGTACTCGCCACCGCGCCCGTACGCCGCGCCCTGCTCGACGGCCTCCACCTCGGCGATGTCCTGGGCCCGTACACCACCCTGCGGTGGCGTGGCCTCGACGCCGAGCCGATGCCCCTGGCCGAGGGCTCGCCGCTGACCGTCAGCGCCGTACCGGTCTCCGCCAAACGCCCGCGCTACGCGGCCGGTATGGATGCCGACGCGGCGCTGGACGCCGCGTGGGTGGTGGCGCTGCGCCTGACCGACCGGGAGACCGGCGGCTCCCTGCTCTACGCCCCCGCCCTCGCCGCCTGGCCGGACGCCTTCCAGCGGGCGGCGGCCGAGGCGGACTGCGTCATCGTCGACGGCACGTTCTGGGACGACGAGGAGCCCCGGCGCTCCGGGTTCTCCACCCGCACCGCCACCGGTATGGGACATCTGCCCATCGACGGCCCCGGCGGCACCGCCAAGCGGCTCGCCGAACTTCCGGGCCGCTGCCTCTACACCCATCTGAACAACACCAACCCCCTCGCCGACCCGGCGGCGCCCCAGTACGAGGCGCTGGCCGGGCTCGGTCTCGAGGTGGCCGCCGACGGGATGGTGATCGAACTGTGAGTGCTGTGAGTGATGTCAGGGAGTTCGAGGAGCGACTGCGGACCGTGGCGCGCGAGCGCTATCACGACCGCCACCCCTTCAACATCCGGATGCACCAAGGTGAGTTGACCCCCGACGAGCTGCGCCGGTGGATCGCCAACCGCTTCCACTACCAGCGCCATATCCCCGTCAAGGACGCCCTGATCACCGCCAAGCTGGAGACCTCGGCGCTGCGCCGGATGTGGCTGCGGCGCATTCAGGACCACGACGGCGCGGCCGAGGGCGAGGGCGGGATCGAGCGGTGGCTCAGGCTCGGCGAGGCCGCGGGCCTCGACCGCTCTCTGCTGCTGTCCGGCCGGAGCGTGCTGCCGGGGGTGCGGCTCGCCGTGGACGGCTACGTCAACTTCTGCCGGCTGCGGTCCCCGCTGGAGGCGGTCGCCGCCTCGCTCACCGAGCTGTCGGCCCCGGACATCATGCGCACCCGTATCGACGCCTTCGAGCGCCACTACCGGTGGATCGACGGCGACGGGCTCGCGTACTTCCGCACCCGCGAGACCCAGGGGCGCCAGGACAGCCGGGAGGCCCTGGACCTGGTGCTGTCCTGGGCGCGCAGTGAGGACGACCGGGAGCGGGCCGTGGCGGCGCTCGCCTTCAAATGCGATGTGCTCTGGTCGCTGCTGGACGCGGTCGACCACGCAGACCCCAAAGAGGGGCACGCAGACCCCAAGGAGGGGCACGCCGACCCCGAGGAGGGGCCGTGACCGCCGACACGGCCAAGGAAGCCGACACCACCCCGGCCGCCACGCCCCCGTGGCGGCCCGCCCTCGCGCCCGCGGTCCACTTCCGCCATGACCGGGTGCGCGACGCGGACCTGCTGGTGCTGCCCGAGCGGGTCGTGGTGCTGCGCGGCACCGCGGGCGAGATCCTGCGGCTGTGCGACGGCATCCGTGACGTCGACGCGATCGTCGCGGACCTGGCCGGGCGCTTCCCCGGCGCCCCCGTGGCCACCGAGGTCCCCGCCTTCCTCGGCCGACTGCGGCGGGAGGGCTGGCTGCGATGACCGGTGCGCCGCCCCCCTGGGCCATGCTGGCCGAGCTCACCCACGGCTGCCCGCTGCACTGCCCGTACTGCTCCAACCCGCTGGAGCTGGTCCGCCGCTCCCGGGAGCTGACCGGCGAGGAGTGGGCGGAGGTGCTGCGGCAGGCCGGGGAGCTGGGCGTGGTGCACACCCACCTCTCGGGCGGGGAGCCGCTGCTGCGCACCGACCTGGAGACGATCACCGCGGCCGCCGAGTCCGCCGGGATCTACACCCAGCTGGTCACCAGCGGCGTCGGGCTGACCAAGGCGCGGCTGGCGGCGCTGGTGGACGCCGGGCTGCGCGGTGTACAGCTGTCCGTCCAGCACTCCGACCCGGGCGCCTCCGACCGTATCGCCGGGCGCCGGTCCTTCACCGCCAAGGAGCGGGCCGCCGCCCTGGTCAGGGACGCGGGGCTGCCGCTGGGCCTCAACATCGTGCTGCACCGCGACAACCTCGACGCCCTCGACGACCTGGTGGAGCTCGGCGCGTCCTGGGGCGCCCAGCGGATCGAGCTGGCCAACACCCAGTTCTACGGCTGGGCCCTGCGCAACCGCACCGCGCTGCTGCCCACCCGCGAGCAGCTGGCGCGGGCCCGCGACGCGGTCGAGCGGTGGCGGGAGCGGCTGGACGGCTCGATGGACCTGGTGTGGGTGGTCCCCGACTACTTCGACGGGGTCGCCAAGCCGTGTATGGGCGGCTGGGGCGCGGTCTCGCTCACCGTGGCGCCCGACGGCACCGCGCTGCCCTGCCCGGCGGCGGCCACGATCCCCGGCCTGGACCCGCCGAACGTACGCGACCACCGGCTGGACTGGATCTGGAACCACTCCGGGGCCTTCAACCACTACCGCGGCGAGACCTGGATGAAGGACCCCTGCCGCAGCTGTGCGCACCGCGCCGAGGACTTCGGCGGCTGCCGCTGCCAGGCGTACGCGCTGACCGGCGACGCCGCCGCCGCGGACCCGGCCTGCGGGCTCTCCCCGCACCACGGCCTGATCCGCGCGCTCGCCGGGGCCCCCGGACCCGGGCCGGACGACACCGCCGCGGCGGGACCGGGCTACGTCTACCGCAAACCCGGGCGGGGGTGAGTCCGCCCCGGGTTTGGCGCTGCCGCCCCCGCTTCCGTAAAGTTTCGCCGTTACCCACCCCACCACCACCTAGGGCACCGCCCTGGAGCGGGCTCAGCAGAAAGTGGCAGCGGCGAATGACGGTGACTGAAGACGGCCGGGCCGAGCAGACGGGCATCGACCCGGAGCGTCTGGCGACCTGCCTGAGCGTGCTCGAAGAGCTCGACCGGCTGCCGGTCGACCACCCAGACGCCATCGCGGTGCGGCGCGCCACCTCCGGCGTCTACCGGACGGTCAAGCAGCGCAGGCGCCAGGAGCGCCGGGCCGCGAAGACGGCGCACGACAAGACGGTCACCGAGGCCACGGCCACCGGCGCCGCCGACCGCATCGACGACGAGACGCTGGGCCTGGCCCTGACCAGCTCGGTGACCACCCCGATCGCGGGCATCCTGCAGCGGCCACGGTCCTGCTACACCTGCAAGACCCGCTATGTCGAGGTCGACGCCTTCTACCACCAGCTCTGCCAGAGCTGCGCCGCCGAGAACCGGGCCCGCCGTGACGCGCGCACCGATCTCACCGGGCGCCGGGCGCTGCTCACCGGCGGCCGGGCGAAGATCGGCATGTATATCGCGCTGCGGCTGCTGCGCGACGGTGCGCACACCACCATCACCACGCGCTTCCCGAACGACGCGATCCGCCGCTTCAAGGCCATGCCGGACAGCGGGGAGTGGCTGCACCGGCTGAAGATCGTCGGCATCGATCTACGGGACCCGGCCCAGGTGGTCGCGCTCGCCGACTCGGTGAGCGCGGCGGGCCCGCTGGACATCCTGATCAACAACGCCGCGCAGACGGTGCGCCGTACGCCCGCCGCGTACGCGGAGCTCATAGCGGGCGAATCGGCCGCGCTGCCCGCCGGTGAGCTGCCGGATTCCGCCGTTCTGGGGGCGTTCGGCAGTGGCGCGCAGGCGGCCCTGCCGGGGCCGGCGGCCGCGCGGGACGGCGCGCTGAGCGCACAGGACCTCACCGCCCTCGCCCTGACCAGCGGCTCCGCCTCGCCCGCGCGGATCGAGGCGGGGACCGCGATCGACGCGGGCGGTCTTGTGCCCGACCTCGACGACACCAACACCTGGATCCAGCGGGTGCACGAAGTGGACCCCGTCGAACTGCTCGAAGTGCAGCTGTGCAATGAGACGGCGCCGTTCATCCTGGTCAGCCGGTTGCGCCCGGCGATGGCGGCCTCGCCCGCGCGGCGCAAGTACGTGGTGAACGTATCCGCGATGGAGGGCAAGTTCAGCCGCGGCTACAAGGGCGCGGGCCATCCGCACACCAATATGGCCAAGGCCGCCCTGAACATGCTGACCCGTACCAGCGCGCGCGAGATGTTCGAGGCCGACGGCATCCTGATGACCAGCGTCGACACCGGCTGGATCACCGACGAGCGCCCGCACCCCGACAAGATGCGGCTGGCGGCCGAGGGCTTCCACGCCCCGCTCGACCTCGTCGACGGCGCGGCCCGCGTCTACGACCCGATCGTGCGGGGCGAGGGCGGCGAGGATCTGTTCGGCTGCTTCCTGAAGGACTACGCCCCCACGGACTGGTAGGCGGTCAGTCGGCGCCCTCGACGATGCGGAAGTCCCGGTCCGCGCCATCGCCCAGCACGGTCAGCGCTTTCTGGTAGTCCTCGCTGTCATGCGTGGCGACGGCCAGCTCGAAGCTGTCGAACTCGATGACGACCGTTCGCTCCGCCACCCCGGCCTCGTGCGCGACGACCTGTCCTCCGAGGGTGAGAAACCGTCCCTTGGCCTTCTCGACGACCGGGACGGCCAGCTTCACATAGGCGGCCGACTTCGCGGGATCGGAGATCGATCGGTAAGCGACGACCCAGTAGCCCTTGGACATGAGCGGACTCCTTCGGCTCGGCGGGAGGGGTCGGCCAAGAGGTCGCACGGGAGTGGTCACGCGGGCTGCAGGGCGCCCCGGACCTTCACAATTTACCGCTGCCCCGGACGCTCGGCGCGTCCGGAGACCGGCGCCACGTACACCCTGAGGCCCGTGCCGGGCAGGGTGTGCCGGGTCCAGCCGCGGGCGCGCAGCGACGGCAGACCGTGTCCGGGGGCGTGGCCGAACACCGCGGTCGGCTCATGGGCGGCCCGGCGCAGCAGCGCGGACGCCGTGGTCGAGGTGTTGTTCCCGCTCACCTGGGCGGAGGCGCAGCCCGCCGCGTAGCCGATCGGCAGCGCGCGCGGGCCGGCCACCAGACACGGCGGCCGCAGCCCCAGCGCCCGCAGCCCGGCGGCCGCCCGCTGGTACCGCTCGGCGGTGGCGGCGGCCTGGCGCGTGGTGTCCGTGAGGACGGCGTACTGGCTCCCCAGCTGCAGCGCCAGCACCAGCCCGAGGGCGGCGACCGGCACCGGCGAGCGCGCGGCCCGTGGCGCGCGCGCCGCGAGGGCGGCCAGGGGCAGGGCGAGCAGTGCGTAGGCGGGCAGCAGGAAGCGGGGCGCCGAATAGTCGATGAGCAGCAGATACGGCACGGCCATCGAGGCGGCGCACACCACCGGCAGCACGGTCGCGGACAGCGCCCGGCCGCGCCCGGCGCGGTGGTCCCGTACGGCCACGGCGACCGCGGCGGCCGCCAGCAGCGGCAGGGCGAGCCACCACAGCGTCAGCTCCGGATGGCGCAGCGGCACCTGGCACGGGCGGCACAGCAGCGGGCCGTTGAGGCTGCGCAGCGTGGTGCCCACGTTGAGCTGCGGCACCATCCCGCCCTCCGTGGCGCTGGAGGCCCGCAGCCGCGCCCCGACGCCGCCGAACCGCGCGTACGCCTCGGCCACCCAGGGCGCCGCGCCCAGCGCGAGCCCGCCCAGCAGCGCGGGCAGCGCCGGCCGCCACCGGCGTACGCACACCGCGGCCGCCAGCAGCGGCAGCCCGAGCCAGCCGCCGTCCGGCATCCGCAGCAGCGTGATCCCGGCCACGGCGGCGGCAAGCCACCAGCGGGCGCGCGGCTCCGCCGGGGCCCGTAGAAACCAGCCGACGGCGGCCACCGCGCCGAGCGCCACCCACAGGTTCGGCATCACCTGCGATCCGCTGATCTGGGTGATCCACA
>NZ_MUNE01000347.1:0-299 GCF_002154605.1 Streptomyces milbemycinicus
CGCCCTCTTCCGTACGCCCCGCCCGGCCTCCGTACGGCCCCGCCTGCGTACGGCCGCGTGCCGACGGTACGTTCACCCTGGCATGCTGACCTTACGTCCGAATGTCATGACGAAACCTTGACGGATGGCCACCCGGCCCATGAAGCTGCCCAAAACAGCATCACCCGGGCACCACAGCCCCACCCGCACCGCACGCCCCCTTGCCCGGTCGCCGACGACCGGTGAGAGGAGTTCCCCTTCATGACTGCCGCCTCCCCCGTACCCGCCCTGGACCGCATCCGGGTCGGCTCGGCCCCCGA
>NZ_MUNE01000347.1:355-24775 GCF_002154605.1 Streptomyces milbemycinicus
GGCTACGAGTGGATCGAGCTGGGCCCGTACGGCTATCTGCCGAGCGACCCGGCGCGGCTCACCGAGGAGGTCGGCCGGCGGAATCTGAAGGTCTCGGCCGGCACGGTCTTCACCGCCCTGCACCGCGGCCCCGGCGTCTGGGACGCCACCTGGGAGCATGTCTCCCAGGTGGCCGGGCTCACCCAGGCCATGGGCGCCCGCCATCTGGTCGTCATCCCGTCCTTCTGGCGGGACGACAAGACCGCCGAGCTGATCGAGCCCCCGCAGCTGACCGCCGAGCAGTGGCGCGATCTGTCCACCGGTATGGAGCGGCTGGGCCGCCAGGTGCGCGAGCGCTTCGGGCTCGACATCGTGGTCCACCCGCATGCCGACACCCATATCGACGGCGAGGAGAACGTCGCCCGCTTCCTCGACTCCACCGACTCCGACGTGGTCAACCTCTGCCTGGACACCGGGCACTACGCCTACTGCGGCGGCGACAGCGTCAAACTCATCGAGACCTACGGCGAGCGCATCGGCTATCTCCACCTCAAGCAGGTCGACCCGGAGATCCTCGCCGACGTCGTCAAGAACGAGGTGCCCTTCGGGCCCGCCGTCCAGCGCGGGGTCATGTGCGAACCGCCGAACGGCATCCCCGCCCTCGAACCCGTGCTGACCGCGGCCCAGAAGCTGAACGTGGATCTGTTCGCCATCGTCGAGCAGGACATGTACCCCTGCCCGCCCGACAAGCCGTTCCCGATCGCCCAGCGCACCCGCCGCTTTCTGCGCTCCTGCGGCGCCTGACGCGTTCACCCGCCACCCCCACCGGCACACTGACAACAGCCGGCACACCAGAACAGGGAGAGAAGACACACCATGACGCAGCAGGGGACGCTCGGGATCGCCGTCATCGGGACCGGCATGATGGGCGCCGACCACGTCCGTCGGATCAACGACGTGATCAGCGGGGCGCGGGTGGCCGCCGTCGTCGACATCGACGAGGCGCGCGCCAAGCATGTCGCCGACGGTGTCGAGGGCGCCGTGGCCTACACCGACCCGGCCGCCGCCATGGCCGCGCCGGACGTGGACGCCGTACTGATCGCCTCGCCCGGCCCGGCCCATGAGGCCGCGCTGCTGACCGCCTTCGAGCACGACCTGCCGGTGCTGTGCGAGAAGCCGCTCACCCCGGACCCGGACTCCGCGCTGCGCGTGCTGGAGGCCGAGCAGCGGCTGGGCCACCGCCGGGTGCAGGTCGGCTTCATGCGCCGCTACGACAGCGAGTTCATGAAGCTCAAGTCGCTGCTCGCGGGCGGTGAGCTCGGACGCCCCCTGCTGCTGCACTGCCGCCACCGCAACGCCTCCGTGCACTCCTACTTCACCAGCGACATGCTCATCACCGACTCGGTGGTGCATGAGATGGACCAGTCCCGCTGGCTGCTGGAGCAGGAGATCACCGCGGTGACCGTGCTGCGCCCGACCCCCAGCGCGCACGCCCCCGAAGGGCTCAGCGACCCGCAGTTGGTGATCTTCGAGACCGACGGCGGCTCGCTCGTCAATGTCGAGATCTTCGCGACCTGCGGCTTCGGCTACCAGGTGCAGGCCGAGGCGGTCTGCGAGCGCGGCACCGCGCGCGTCGGCGACGCCCACGGCATGCTGATCAACCGCACGGGCGGCTGGGGCGGCGAGATCGCCCCGGACTTCGTGGCCCGCTTCGAAGAGGCGTACGACCGCGAGGTGCAGGCCTGGGTGAACGCCACCCGGCGCGGCGAGGTGGAGGGCCCCAGCACCTGGGACGGCTATGCCGCGGCCGCCGTCAGCGCGGCGGGGGTCCGGGCCCAGACCACGGGTGAGCGTACGGCGGTCGAGATGATCGAACGCCCCGCGTTCTACGCCTGAGCCGTTCTGGGGCCGAACCGTTCTACGGCCGAACCGTTTCACTGCCTAGCGACCTCACATACCGCCGCAGGGTGACCCAGTGTTCTCACGCTGGGTCACCCTGCGTTGTCCCGCTGGGTCACTCGGCTGTCACGGCCGTCACATCTCCGCGATCCTTCCGTCACAGACGTTCAACAACGCCTATCCGGGCGTCACTCACCGTCGTTGACCGGGCACAGGCTGAGTGATCACAAGCGGTCGCGCCACAGCTCCCCCCAACGGCCCTTGGCGGACCGTTGACTGTGGCGCCCGCAGGAAGGCGCGAGAGATGACCGACCGGAGGCTTTGGTCGTACAAGGAGATCGCCGCGCACATCGGTGTGCGGACGGACACCGTACGGTCATATCGCAAGCACGGCCTGCTGCCGCCCCCCGATCTCGTGGAGGGCGGCAAGCCGTATTGGTACGCGGACACGATCCGGACCTGGGTGACCCTCAGACCCGGCAACCGCTCCCGGCGTGAGCCCAGGGACTAGCCCCCGGGGCGGACGCCGTCAGGCGGAGCGGTGGAACACCGCCGCGACCTCGGGGATGCGGTCGATATAGCCGTCCAGCAGCTTCCGGCCGACCGTGACCGAGTCGACCAGCGGGTGCAGCGAGAACGCCTTGACCGCGTCCGCCCGGGACCCCGTCAGCGCGGCGCTGATGGTCAGCCGCTCCACCGCCTTGACCTGCTGCATCAGCCCAGCCTGGGACAGGTCGGGCGGTGTTGTGGCCAGCGGGTGGACGCCATTGGCGTCGACCGTCACGGGCACCTCGACCACCGCGTCGGCGGGCAGCGCGGCGATCGTGGTGCCGTTGCGCACGTTGAGGATCATCGTGGCGCGCTCATTGCGGCTGATCGCCGCCATGACGGAGAGCGCCACCCCCGCGTACCCCTGGTGGACCGGGTCGGGGCTGAACGCCTCATCGGGCGGTGTCTCGCCCTGCACCGTGCCCTTGGCCTCGGCCATGTAGTTGGCGCTGCGGTTGGCGACCGTCTCGCGCCACAGCTCCACCGGCGACGCGCCCGCCGCCTGCGTCACCCGCTGGTAGAACTCGCCCTGCTGCCGGGACAGGAACTCGCCGCGGGTGCGCGGGGCGTCGAGGATGGACCGCACCGCGTCCCGGTTGAAGTAGTAGTAGTACAGATACTCGTTGGGGATCAGGCCCAGGTCGCGCAGCCATTCGCGGCCGAAGACCACACCCTCCTCGAAGTCACCGAGCAGGTCGTCGTCGGCGAGCAGCCGGGGCAGTACGTCCTCGCCGTCCACCAGCACCCGGCGCATCCAGCCCAGGTGGTTGAGGCCGACGTAGTCGAACTGGGCCCGGGAGGCGTCGAGTCCGAGCGCAAGGGAGACCCTGCGGCCCAGGCCGGACGGCGTGTCGCAGATGCCGAGCACCCGGTCGCCGAGCACGCTCTGCATCGCCTCGGTGATCATCCCCGCGGGGTTGGTGAAGTTGATGACGTACGCCTGGGGCGCCAACTCCCGCACCCGCCGGGCGATGTCCACCATCACCGGGATGGTCCGCAGCCCATAGGCGAGACCGCCGGGGCCGGTGGTCTCCTGGCCGAGTACGTTCAGGTCGAGCGCCACCCGCTCGTCGCACACCCGGCCCGCGAGACCGCCCACCCGGATGGCGGCGAAGACGAAGTCGCTGCCTTCCAGGGCGGAGTCGAGCGAGGTGGTGGCGGTGACCTTGGGGGCATCGGGGAAGTCGTCGGCGAACCGGGCGAGCACGTCGGTCATGGCCTTCAGCCGTTCGGCGTCGGTGTCGTACAACCAGACGTCGTCGATACGCGGCGAGCCCTGGTCACGCAGCAGGGCCTGGTAGACGTACGGCACACGGAAGCCGCCACCGCCGAGGATGGACAGTTTCATGCGGAGATCACCTTTCCGCCCGCCTCGCGGCAGAGCTGGACGGTCTGAGGATCGGCGCCCTGCGTGGTGATCAGGACGTCGACGTCGGAAAGAGAGCACAGGCGCAGCGAGCCCGAACCGGGGAACTTCGCCTCGGAGGCGAGCAGCACCACCTGGTCGGCGGCCTCGATCAGGGCCTGCTTGATCGGCGCCTCGACCGCCATGTTGTCCACCACATGGCCGTTGGCGCGCACCCCTGTGCAGCTGAGGAACACCAGGTCGGCGCTGACCTGGCGCATCGCGGTCTCGGTGAGCGAGCCGACGAACGAACGGAAGTTGCGCCGCAGCACACCGCCCAGCAGCACCAGCCGCACGGCGTCGTCGTCGCGCAGTTCGTCCAGCACCGCCAGGCTGCTGGTGATGACGGTGACCGGACGGCCACGCAGCCGGCGGGCGATCAGCGGGGTGGTGGTGCCGATGTCGAGCACCACCACGCTGTCGTCCTGGACGAGTGCGGCGGCGTGCTCCGCGATGCGTTGTTTCATCGCCTGGTCGTGCGACGCCGAGACGTCGAACGGCGGCTCCTCCTGGGGCTGACGCGCGGTCAAGGCCGCGCCGCCGTAGGTGCGTACCAGCTCTCCGTCCTGATCCAGCTGCTTGAGATCACGCCGGATGGTGGACTCGCTCACCTGGAGGCTCTCGGCCAGGTCGCGCACCGACGCGACACCGGTCGCCCGCAGCGACTCCACGATTCTCGCATGCCGATTTCTCGAAGTCACGCATTGACGGTAGCACTGATGACTGACTTCGGTCATCGTGGCAAGAAACAATCACTTTACTGACTGAATCTTGTCATCAGCGGATCTCATTGCTCATAGTTGAGCACCCACCGGACACAGCCGCCGTGTCATCGGCGCATGGACGGCGTATGGACGGCGCATGGAAAGGTGCTCCCTTGCTTGACGCTCTCTTCGCGGGCGGGGTCTTCTGCGACCTCGTCTTCGGCGGTATCCCGCACCTCCCCTCGCCCGGCAGCGAGGTCTACGCCGACCGGTTCGCGGTGGCCGCCGGCGGGACCGCCACCCGCTGCGTCGCCGCGGCCCGGCAGGGCCTTGAGACCGGGCTGTTCGCCGTCATCGGCACCGACCTGTTCGGCGACCACCTCGCCGCCGTCCTCGGCACCCAGCCGGGCCTGGACCTGCGCTGGCTGCGGCGCGACCCCTCCGTGCACACCCCGATCACGGTGGCCGTCGCCAACGAACACGACCGCGCCTTCATCACCTACGAGGAGGACGGCGCCCGCCGCCCGGACACCTGGGACGGCGAACTGCCCCGCGTACGCGTCCTGCACCTGGGCATCGCCGACCCGCTGCCCGGCTGGGCCACGGAGCTGCGAGCCCGCGGCACGCTCGTGGTCGGCGGAGTCGGCTGGGACCCGACCGGAGCGTGGTCACCCGATCTGCTCACCCGGCTCGGCGACGTCGACGTGTTCGTCCCCAACGCCACCGAGGCGATGAACTACACCCGCACCGACTCCGTCGAGAAGGCCGTCAAGGTGCTGGCCGACCACGTCCCGCTGGTCGTCGTCACCGACGGCCCCCGCGGCGCCGTCAGCCTCGACCCGGCCACCGGCGGTCTGGTCCGCGTCCCCTCCCCACGGGTCACCGTCGCCGACCCCACCGGAGCCGGCGACGTCTTCACCGCCTCCTTGATGACCGCCCTGCTCCAGGACGGCTGGCCGCTCACCAGCCGGCTCAGATACGCCGCGATCTGCGCCTCGATGTCCGTACGGACGCTCGGCGGAGCCGCCGGAGCCCCCACGCCCGCCGCCATCCGCGCCTTCCTCGGCCGGATGCCCGGCAGTGACCTTCCCGACCAGGACCGCGCCCTCTTCCAGGCCGCCCTTCAGGACCAGGAGAACCGCTGATGAACGACAGAACTCCGGCTCCACGCCGCCGTGGCACCCGCCGCCGCCGATACGCCGCCGTCGCACTCGCCGCCGCCTGTCTCACCGCGGCCGCGGCCTGTGCCCCCGGTTCCAGCAGCGGTTCGGGCGACGGCGCGGCCAAGAGCGCCGGTCCGGTCTCCACCGATCCGGCCAAGGCCGGCAAGGTCACCCTCACGGTGTGGGACCAGAACACCGACCCCGGCTCCGACGCCTCGACCAAGGCGCTCAACAAGGCGTTCATGAAGAAGTACCCGAACGTCACCATCAAGCGTGTCTCCCGGTCCTTCGCCGACCTGAAGACCACCCTGAAGCTGGCCCTGTCCTCCGCCAACCCGCCCGACGTCGTCCAGGCCAACCAGGGCTACCCCGACATGGGCACCTTCGTGAAGGCCCAGCTGCTCCAGCCGGTCGACCGCTACGCCAAGACGTACCACTGGGACACCGCCTACCCGGCCCAGCTGCTGGACCTCAACAGGTTCTCCGGCGACGGCAAGACCTGGAAGACCGGCAACCTCTACGGCGTCTCCCAGACCGGTGAGATCGTCGGCGTCTACTACAACAAGGCCAAGCTCAAGTCGCTGGGCCTCAAGCCCCCGCAGACCCTGGCGGACTTCCAGACCGCCCTCGCCAAGGCCAAGGCGTCCGGGCTGCTGCCCCTGTCCTACGGCAACGCCGACAAAAGCCCGGGCATCCATCTGCTCGGGGTCGTGCAGGCCCTGACCGCGGGCAAGTCCGAGGTTCGCAAGCTGGTGTTCTCCGAGGGCGCCAAGTGGACCGGCTCGGGCACCGTCAAGGCCGCCACCGTCCTGCGGGACTGGGCGAAGAAGGGCTATCTGACGCAGGGCTTCAACGGCCAGAGCAAGGACCAGGCCGCCGCCGCGTTCGCCGAGGGCAAGTCCCTCTTCCTGGTCGACGGCACCTGGCAGGCCGCCGGCCTGGCCACCAAGATGGGCGCCGAGAAGCTCGGCTTCACCGCCCTGTCCCCGAAGGCCGGGGACACCCCGGTGACCCAGGGCGGCGAGGGCCTGGCCTGGGCGGTCACCTCCAAGTCCAAGCACCCGGACGTTGCCGCCGCCTACATGAACTTCCTGGTCGACGAGAACGGCATGAAGCTCAGCGCGGACTACGGCAACCTCCCCGCCCTGCCGCCCGCCTCCTACTCCCCGCGGTCCGGCACCGTCCACGCCGATGTGCTCGCCGCCTGGAAGTCGGTCAGCGAGAAGGACGGACTGCTGCCCTACCTCGACTACACCACGCCGACCTTCTACGACACCCTGACCGCCGCCGTGCAGGAGCTGATGGCCGGACAGATCAGCCCGGAGAAGTTCGGCCAGACGCTCCAGACCGACCACGACTCCTTCCTCAAGAGCCGATAGGTCCCGCCCGACCATGTCGATCACCGTTTCCCGTACCACCGCGCGCAAGCAGCGCCCGGCCGACGCCCCCACCGGGCGCCCGGCCGGGCGCCGCGGCCAACGGTCCTGGAAGGGCTATCTGTACGCCCTGCCCGCCCTCACCGTCCTGACCCTGTTCATCCTGATCCCGCTGGGCCAGGTGGTGCAGATCTCCCTGTACCACTGGGACGGTCTGTCCGCCTCGACCTGGGCCGGCGCGGCCAACTACGCCGAGATCGTCGGCGATCCGCTGCTGCGCGACGGCTTCGTCCACTCCCTGGTCCTCCTCCTCTTCTACGCGGCCGTCCCGGTCGCCCTCGCGCTGGTGCTCGCGGCGGCCACCACCCGCGCCGCCCGGATGCGCGGCGTCTCGGTGTTCCGCGCGCTGCTCTTCCTGCCGCAGGTGATCGCCCAAGTGGTCACCGCGACCGCGTGGACGGCCATCTACGCGCCTGACGGCGTGCTCAACCAAATGCTCGAGGCCGTGGGCCTGAAGTCGGTCACCCGCGCGTGGCTCGGCGACTTCTCCACCGCCCTGCCCGCGGTCGGCCTGATCGGGACCTGGCTCGAGGTCGGCCTGTGCCTGGTGCTGTTCACCGCGGGGATCGGCCAGATACCCCGCGAGCTGTACGAGGCCGCGAAGGTCGACGGCGCCGGGGCCGTCCGGGAGTTCTTCGCCGTCACCCTTCCCGGTCTGCGCGGTCAGATCACGGTGGCCCTCACCCTCACCGTGATCGCCGCACTGCGCACCTTCGACCTGGTGTACGTCTCCACCCACGGCGGCCCCGGCAACTCCACCAGCCTGCCCGCCTATCAGATCTACAACCGGGCCTTCAACACCAGCCAGGTCGGTTCCGCCTGCGCCATCGCGGTCGCGCTGACCCTGCTGATCCTGGTCCTCACCTTCCTGATCACCAGGCTCCAGCCCGACGAGACCGAAGAGGGGTCCTGAGCCGATGATCACCCGGCGTGAACGCGCACTGAACTACGCCATCCTGACGGTCTTCGCCGGCCTCGCGCTGCTGCCGCTGGTCGGGGTGGTGTCCTCCGCCCTCACCCCGGCCGAGGAGTCCTCGTCCTCCTTCACCTGGCCGTCCAGCCTGGACTGGGGGAACTTCTCCGCCGCCTGGACCCAGGGCCACTTCGGCAGCTATCTGGGCTCCAGCGTGCTGGTCGCGGTCAGCGTGGTGCTGCTGACGAGCGTGCTGGCGATCCTCGCGGGCTACTCCTTCGCCCATTTCCAGTACCGGGGCCGGTCCGCGCTGTTCTACCTCACCCTGGTCGGGCTGATGGTCCCGCCCGAGGCGTTCGTCATCCCGCTCTACTTCGATCTGCGCGACATGGGGCTGAGCGACACCTACTGGTCGCTGATCCTGCCGCAGACCGCCCAGTCGCTCGCCTTCGGCGTCTTCTGGATGCGGAACTTCTTCCGCTCGGTGCCGCGCAGCGTGATCGAGGCGGCCCGGCTCGACGGCGCCTCGGACTGGCGGGTGCTCTGGGGAATCCTGGTGCCCGCCGGCCGGCCGGCCCTGCTGACCATGGCGATGCTGGTGTTCATGTGGACCTGGAACGAGTTTCTGCTTCCGCTGGTCATGATCACCGACGAGGCCAAGCGGACCGTGCCGCTGGGGCTGGCCTTCTTCCAGGGCCAGCACACCACCCAGTTCTCGCTGCTGGCCGCCGCCTCGGTGATCGTCGCCCTGCCCGTGGTGCTCCTGTACGTCTTTCTGCAGCGTCACTTCATCTCCGGGATGCTCTCGGGCGCGGTCAAGGGATAGTGACTCGCTCGGCGCGGGGCTCGGCGCCGCCGACCTCCTCGACGGGGGCGGCGCCGGCCGCCGGGCCGGCGGATTCCCCCTCGCTGAGGCCGATACGGGCGTGCAGCCGGCGCAGCGGGCCCGGGGCCCACCAGGTCGCCCGCCCGGTCAGCCGCATCACCGCGGGCACCAGCAGGCTGCGCACCACCATGGCGTCCATCAGGACGGCCAGGGCGATACCGAGGCCGAGCATCTTGGTGTTGGTGACCCGCGAGGTGCCGATGGCGACCATGACGACGGCGAGGATCACCGCGGCGGCAGTGATCAGCCCGCCCGTGCGCCGCACGCCGAACTCGACGGCCGCGCGGTGGTCGCCCGTGCGGTCGTACTCCTCCTTGATCCGGGAGAGCAGAAAGACGCCGTAGTCCATGGACAGCCCGAAGGCCACACAGAACATCAGCACCGGCAGCGTGGTCTCGATGTCCCCGGTGCTGGTGAAGGACAGCGGGCCGGAGAGGTGCCCCTCCTGGAAGACCCAGACCACCGCCCCGAACATCGCGGTGAGGCTGAGGGCGTTGAGCAGCACCGCCTGGAGGGGGATCAGCACGCTTCCGGTGAGCAGGAAGACCAGTAGCAGGGTGACGACGACAATGATGCCCAGGGCCCAGGGCAGCCGGTCGGCTATGGAGTCCTTGCTGTCCACCAGCACCGCGGCGACGCCGGTGACCGAGGCGGTGAACGGCGGGTGCTGGGCACGGATATCGCGCACCAGCCGCTGGCTCGTCTGGTCCACGATCTCGCCCTTGGACAGCACGGTGACATACGCCGCCCCGTCCGCCGCGCGCGCCGCCTCCACCGGGCCGGGCTCCGCCACCCGCCGGCCGCCCGCGAACTGGCCGGCCGGGCTGTCCACGCGCGCCACTCCTGGCAGGGCGGAGATCTTGCCGCTGTAGTCGGCGAGGTCTGCCTGTTCGGGCCGGGAGCCGGGCCGGGAGTCGATCAGGATGTCGATCGCTCCGCCGGGGCTGCCGGGGAAGTTCTCCCTGATGTGCTGCTGGACCACATGGGACTCGGCGCTCGCGGGCAGCTGACGGTCGTCGGCGGTGCCGAACTCCACCCGCAGGAACGGCAGTCCGAGGACCACCAGACCGGCGGCGGTGGCCAGCGCGAACAGCGGCGCCCGGCGCATCACCAGCCGGGCCACCCGGCCCCAGCCCGCTCCCGGCTCGCCCCGCTCCGAGCGGCGGCGGAACACCCGGGTCAGGTCCAGCGCGTTCACCCGCTCGCCGAGCAGGGCGAGCGCGGCGGGCAGCACCACGAGCGCGGCCGCCGCGGCGATCACCACCACCGCGATGCCCGCATAGGCGAACGAGCGCAGGAAGTACTGCGGGAAGACCAGCATGGCGGCGAGCGAGACGGCGACGGTCATCGCGGAGAACAGCACCGTGCGCCCCGCGGTGCGCAGCGTGGTGGCGATGGCGGGCAGCGTTTCCGCGCCCTGGCCCAGCTCTTCCCGGAAGCGCCGCACGATGAACAGGGCGTAGTCGATGGCGAGCCCGAGGCCGAGCGCGGTGGTCAGGTTCTGCGCGAACACCGAGACGTCGGTGAACTCGGTGAGGCCGCGCAGCACGGCGTCGGTCCCCAGGATCGCGATGATGCCGACGCCCAGCGGGAGCAGGGCGGCGACGGCGCTGCCGAAGACCATGACGAGCAGCAGCAGGGTGATGGGCAGGGCGATCATCTCGGCCCGCAGCAGATCCTCCTGGATGGTGGTCTGCAGCTCATGGCGCACCGCGACCGGGCCGCCGATCGTGACCTTCACCGGTCCGTGGTCGCCCCGATAGGCGGGGGCTATACGGTCCAGCACCTTCGCGGCGGCGCTCTCGTCGCCCACGATCCGCGCGGCGATCAGCGCCTCGCGCCCGTCCCGGTCCCGCAGGGCCGCGGCCCCGTCCCAGTAGGAGGTGACGCCGGTGACCGACTTCTCGCCCGCGAGCTTCTTGGCGAGCGCGCGGCCCTCGGCGGCCACCGCCGGGGCGTCGGCCGTCGCCTTGCCGCTGTCGACCATCAGCAGCAGATTCGGCTGGGAGGCGGGGAAATGCTTCTCGAGCGCCTTGGTGGCGTACGCCGACTCGGCGGCAGGGTCCTGCCAACCGCCGCTGCCCAGCCGGTCCGCCACCCCGCTTCCGGCCACGACGGCCAGCGCCGTGAACAGCAGGACGAGCAGCAGGGTCAGCCGCGGGCGGGCGGTCACCACTCCCGTCCAGCCTCGCGTCCGGCCCCTGTGCGGCCGGTTGACAACGGTCATAGCGCGGTGTCCCCTTCACCTGTGTCCATGCGGGCCTTACCGGTGCGGTGGCAGGCAGGCAGCATGGGTCGACGATTGCCCAAGGAGTGGCAAACACGAGCGACCGCTCGCATTTCCAAGAATGCGAGCGGGTACTCGTGTTTGTCAATGAACCACCGAGAGCTGGGGATAACCGCGTGACCGGGACCAAGGCGGGACAGCCCGCCGGCGAGGCGAAGCCGCGCCGCAGGCAGGCGCGCGGCGAGCGCCGTATCCAGCAGCTGCTCGACGCCGCGGCCAACGTGTTCTGCAGGACGGGCTACGCCTCGGCGAGCACCAACGCCATCGCCCGCGAGGCCGGCGTCTCCCCCGGCACGCTGTACCAGTTCTTCCCGAACAAGGAGGCCATCGCCGTCGAGCTCGGCGAGCGCCTGACCCACCAGATGCGCGAGGCCCACGGCGTGCTCTTCACTCCCGAGTACGCCTCGCTCCCCCTCGGCGAGATGCTGGACGCGGTCGTCGACCCGATGGTCGAGTTCAACTGCCAGAACCCCGTCTTCCTGACACTCATCCATTCGGGTGATGCCCCCGGCATCATGACCGAGGACCATGACGCGCTGCATGTGGCCCTGCAGGCCCGACTCGAGGAGCTGATCGGGCTCATCCAGCCCGAGCTGTCCGCCGAGCGCAGGACTCGCACCGCGACGATGGTGTTCTCCCTGTTCAAGGCCGGTCTTGAGCTCGTACTCAGCCATGAGGGCGAGGAGCAGGCCGCCTACATCGAGGAGCTGAAGGCCTCCCTCCACGGCTATCTCGCCCCGATCATCGGCACCCAGGCCCCGTCACGCACCCCTTGACCGCCGCCCGCTGACCGGAGCCCGTTGAATCGCGCCCGGCGGGCGACACCCCTCCCGTCATACCCCCTAGGGGTATTATGCTGTCATTGTCAGGGGACACAGGAGGATCCCGCGTCCCCCGCACACCGTTGAACACAGCCGCAGCCCACCCGCTCACCGCACAGGAGAAGCCATGAGCTCCGAGGCCACCACCGCGTCCGGCATCACCACCGTCTACCAGGTGACCGGCATGACCTGCGGCCACTGCGAGGGCGCCGTCTCCGAGGAGATCTCCGCCATCGCCGGCGTCAGCTCCGTCAAGGCCGTCGCCGCCACGGGCCAGGTCACCGTCGTCTCCGCCGCCCCGCTCGACGACGAGGCCGTGCGCGCCGCCGTCGACGAGGCCGGTTACGAACTCACCGGCCAGGCCTGAGCACCCGAGGACACCCCTATCGGGCCGCGCGGCGGCGCCCCGCACGGCCCGGCCCTCCTCCCAGGAGACCCAGAATGACCAGCACGGCCCCGGAAACCGCGAGGGAGCAGACACCGACGGCGGAGCAGGCCCCGCCGACGACGGCCGCGACCTCCCGGGTGGAGCTCGCCATCGGCGGCATGACCTGCGCCTCCTGCGCCGCGCGGGTCGAGAAGAAGCTCAACCGCATGGACGGTGTCACCGCCACGGTCAACTACGCCACCGAAAAGGCCAAGGTGACCTACGGCGGCGAGATCGAGATCGCCGACCTGATCGCCACCGTCATCAAAACCGGCTACACCGCCGAGCCGCCGAAGCCCGCCGAACGCGAACCCGAACCGGAGCCCGGGCCCGAAGCCGCGCCCGGCGGCGCCACAGCGGAAACCGGAGCGGCCGCAGAGGCCGAAACAGCCGCCCCCGCCGGCGCGGAGACCAGCGCG
Organism: Streptomyces milbemycinicus; assembly: GCF_002154605.1. GTDB lineage: Bacteria > Actinomycetota > Actinomycetes > Streptomycetales > Streptomycetaceae > Streptomyces > Streptomyces milbemycinicus. The sequence continues at coordinate 13,244 of NZ_MUNE01000347.1, forward strand.
CGCCCCGAAGCAAAGACCGACGCGCTGCGCCACCGCCTCCTGGTCTCGCTCACCCTCTCCGCGCCCGTCGTCCTCCTGGCGATGGTGCCGTCGCTGCAGTTCACGTACTGGCAGTGGCTGTCCCTCGCCCTCGCCACGCCCGTCGTGGTCTGGGGCGGTCTGCCCTTCCACAAGGCCGCCTGGACGAACGCCCGGCACGGCGCGGCCACCATGGACACCCTGGTCTCCCTCGGCACCCTCGCCGCCTTCGGCTGGTCGCTGTGGGCCCTGTTCTTCGGCGACGCGGGCATGCCGGGCATGCGCCACGGCTTCGACCTCACCGTCGGGCGTACGGACGGGTCGTCCTCGATCTATCTGGAAGCCGCCGCGGGGGTGACCGTCTTCATCCTCCTCGGCCGCTATCTGGAGGCGAAGGCCAAGCGCCGGGCCGGCGCCGCGCTGCGGGCGCTGATGGAGCTGGGCGCCAAGGACGTGGCCGTGCTGCGCGGGGGGCGCGAGGTCCGTATCCCGGTCTCCCGGCTGGCCGTCGGCGACCGCTTCGTGGTGCGACCCGGTGAGAAGATCGCCACGGACGGCACGGTGGTCGAGGGCGCCTCGGCCGTGGACGCCTCCATGCTGACCGGCGAGTCGGTGCCGGTGGACGTCGCGGTGGGCGACAGCGTGGCGGGCGCGACCGTGAACGCCGCGGGCCGCCTGGTCGTCGAGGCCACCCGCGTCGGGGCCGACACCCAGCTGTCCCGGATGGCCGCGCTGGTGGAGGACGCGCAGAACGGCAAGGCGGAGGTGCAGCGCCTCGCGGACCGCGTCTCCGGGGTCTTTGTGCCGGTCGTCGTCCTCATCGCCGTCGGCACCCTGCTGGTCTGGCTGCTGCTGACCGGCGACGCGACCGCCGCGTTCACCGCCGCCGTGGCCGTACTGATCATCGCCTGCCCGTGCGCCCTGGGCCTGGCCACCCCGACCGCCCTCATGGTCGGCACCGGACGCGGCGCCCAGCTCGGCATCCTGATCAAGGGCCCCGAGGTCCTGGAGTCGACCCGCCGCGTGGACACCGTCGTCCTCGACAAGACCGGCACGGTGACCACGGGCCGGATGCGGCTGTACGGCGTGCACACCGCACCCGGCGTGACCGAGGACGAGCTCCTGCGGCTCGCCGGGGCCCTGGAGCACGCCTCGGAGCACCCCGTGGCCCGCGCCGTCGCCGAGGGGGCCACCGCCCGCACCGGCGCCCTGCCGGCCGCCCACGGCTTCGAGAACATCCCAGGGCTCGGCATCCAGGGCGTCGTGGACGGGCACACCGTCCTCGTCGGCCGGGAGAAGCTGCTCACTGCCCATGGGACCGAGCTGACCGAGGACCTGGCGGCCGCAAAGGCGGCGGCCGAGTCGGCGGGGCGTACGGCCGCCGCCGTGGCCTGGGACGGCCGGGCGCGGGGCGTGCTGGTGGTCGCCGACGCCATCAAGGAGACCAGCGCCGAGGCCGTGGCCCGGCTGCGCGGGCTCGGCCTGACCCCGGTGCTCCTGACCGGCGACAACCGGCTGGTGGCCGAGTCGGTGGCCCTGGAGGTGGGCATCGAGCAGGTCATAGCCGAGGTACTGCCACAGGACAAGGTGGACGTGGTCCGGCGGCTGCGCGAGGAGGGCCGTACGGTCGCGATGGTCGGCGACGGCGTCAACGACGCGGCCGCCCTGGCCACCGCCGACCTGGGCCTGGCGATGGGCACGGGGACGGACGCGGCCATCGAGGCGGGGGACCTGACGCTGGTACGGGGCGATCTGCGGGTGGCCGCGGACGCGATCCGGCTGGCGCGGCGGACCCTGGCCGTCATCAAGGGCAATCTCTTCTGGGCCTTCGGCTACAACGTCGCCGCGCTGCCGCTCGCCGCGGCGGGAATGCTCAACCCGATGATCGCGGGCGCCGCGATGGCGTTCTCCTCGGTTTTCGTGGTCACCAACAGCCTGCGGCTGCGGACCTTCACCGAATCTCCATAGATTCACCAAGTCCCCATAAGCCGCACAACACCCATACACCGGAGCCTTGATCTCCAGAACGAGGCTCTTGCCCTTTTACGCCCCCATATGGCAAGAGACGCAGATCACAGGCGGCCGAACGTAACCATCGCGGGGGGTGGGGAGTCTAATGGGGCGGTGAGGGTTCGTCTTGGGGGACGGATCCCACTACGCGCGGCCGGGGCGACGTACTCGGGGAGCTTTGAGCGGCCCTCCCGTAACGTACGCGTCCCGGCAGATCGCGTTATGCGTGACGACACTTCGGGCTTCTGTGGGCTTGTGCGGCCGACAGACCCCCGGCCGGATCCCGTGGGGGGAATCCGTAACCGGGAATGGAAGCGCCCCGCTCCGACCCGTGGGGGGATCGGCAGCGGGGCGCTTTCGTGCTTCTTCTATGGCCCGGAGGCCCGTTCTATGGCCCGGAGGCACCACAAGTCAGCAGAGCGGGCCTGGCACCCGGTGTCAGCGCTGCTCCACCGGGACGAAGTCGCGCTGGACGACGCCCGTGTAGATCTGGCGCGGACGGCCGATGCGGGAGCCCGGCTCCTTGATCATCTCGTGCCACTGGGCGATCCAGCCCGGCAGCCGGCCGAGCGCGAACAGGACCGTGAACATCTCGGTCGGGAAGCCCATCGCCCGGTAGATCAGACCGGTGTAGAAGTCGACGTTCGGGTAGAGCTTGCGCGAGACGAAGTAGTCGTCGGCGAGGGCGTGCTCTTCGAGCTTGAGCGCGATGTCGAGCAGCTCGTCGGACTTGCCGAGGGCCGAGAGGACGTCGTGCGCCGCCGACTTGATGATCTTCGCCCGGGGGTCGAAGTTCTTGTAGACGCGGTGCCCGAAGCCCATGAGCTTCACGCCGTCTTCCTTGTTCTTCACCTTGCGGATGAAGGTGTCGACGTCGCCGCCGGAGGCCTGGATGCCCTCCAGCATCTCCAGCACCGACTGGTTGGCACCGCCGTGCAGCGGACCCCACAGCGCGTTGATGCCCGCCGAGATGGAGGCGAACATATTGGCCTGCGAGGAGCCGACGAGGCGGACCGTGGAGGTCGAACAGTTCTGCTCGTGGTCGGCGTGCAGAATCAGCAGCTTGTCCAGGGCGCTGACCACGATCGGGTCGAGCTCGTACTCCTGCGCCGGGACCGAGAAGGTCATCCGCAGGAAGTTCTCGACGTAGCCCAGGTCGTTACGCGGGTAGACGAACGGGTGTCCGACGGACTTCTTGTACGCGTACGCCGCGATGGTGGGCAGCTTGGCCAGCAGCCGGATCGTGGAGAGGTAGCGCTGCTTCTCGTCGAACGGGTTGTGGCTGTCCTGGTAGAACGTCGACAGCGCGCTGACCACGGACGACAGCATCGCCATCGGGTGGGCGTCGCGCGGGAAGCCGTCGTAGAACCGCTTGACGTCCTCGTGCAACAGCGTGTGCGTCGTGATCTGGTCGCGGAATTCGGCCAGCTCGTCGACGGTCGGCAGCTCCCCGTTGATCAGCAGGAAGGCCGTCTCGAGGAACGTGGCGCGCTCCGCCAGCTGCTCGATGGGGTAGCCGCGGTAGCGCAGAATCCCCTGCTCACCGTCGAGATAGGTGATCGCGGATTTGTATGCGGCGGTGTTGCCGTAACCGGAATCCAGGGTCACCAGACCGGTCTGGGCGCGAAGCTTGCCGATATCGAAGCCCTTGTCGCCGACAGTGCTGTCGACCACCGGGTAGGTGTATTCGCCGTCCCCGTACCGCAGTACTACAGAGTTGTCACTCACGTCATCCCTCACCGACGTCTGGTTCTCTTCTTCGAGGTGCCCTGACTCCCCCCACCTTCCCCCATTCGGACGATGAACGTGCACTCGGGGTCGACTGAAGGGCCTTTTGGCGGCACTGAGTGCCGCGCCCACGGCCATCCTCCCCCGTTCGTGACGGTCCGGAAACCCTCCTGACACGTTCACCTTTGAACTGGATAGTCGAACCTCAGGTGCTGAACGAGCCGAGCCGGTGGTCCAGTGCGGTGCACCTCCTGCCCGCCGACACCGTCCGCACCGCCTGTCCCAGGGCGCGGCGCGAGCCGACGAGCACCACCAGGCGCTTGGCGCGGGTCACCGCCGTATACAGCAGATTGCGCTGCAGCATCATCCAGGCGCCGGTGGTCACCGGGATGACCACGGCCGGGTACTCGCTGCCCTGTGAGCGGTGGATGGTCACCGCATAGGCGTGTGCCAGCTCGTCCAGCTCGTCGAAGTCGTACGCCACCTCCTCGTCCTCGTCGGTCAGCACGGTCAGGCGCTGCTCATCGCTGTCGAGGGAGGTGACGACGCCCACCGTGCCATTGAAGACCCCATTGGCCCCTTTCTCATAATTGTTGCGGATCTGGGTGACCTTGTCGCCGACGCGGAAGATCCGGCCGCCGAAGCGCCGCTCGGGCAGATCCGGCCGGGCGGGGGTGATGGACTGCTGGAGGAGGCCGTTGAGCGTCCCGGCGCCCGCCGGGCCACGGTGCATCGGGGCCAGGACCTGCACATCCCGGCGCGGGTCGAGGCCGAACTTGGCGGGGATCCGACGGGCCGCCACATCCACCGTGAGCTTCCCGGCGGCCTCGGTGTCCTCCTCGGCGAACAGGAAGAAGTCGGGCATGCCGTGGGTGATCGGCGGCACGCCGGAGTTGATCCGGTGGGCGTTGGTGACCACGCCGGACTGCTGGGCCTGGCGGAAGATCCTGGTCAGCCGCACCGCCGGGACGGGGCTGCCGTCGGCCAGCAGATCGCGCAGCACCTCGCCCGCGCCGACGCTCGGCAGCTGGTCCACATCCCCGACGAAGAGCAGATGGGCGCCCGGCGGGACCGCCTTGACCAGTTTGTTGGCCAGCAGCAGATCGAGCATGGACGCCTCGTCCACCACCACCAGATCGGCGTCCAGCGGCCGGTCCCGGTCGTACGCCGCGTCCCCGCCGGGCTTGAGCTCCAGCAGCCGGTGGACCGTGGACGCCTCGGCGCCGGTCAGCTCGGCGAGCCGCTTGGCGGCCCGGCCGGTGGGGGCCGCGAGCACCACCTTGGCCTTCTTGGCGCGCGCCAGCTCCACCACGGACCGCACCGTGAAGGACTTGCCGCAGCCCGGCCCGCCGGTCAGCACCGCGACCTTCTCGGTCAGCGCGAGCCGCACCGCCTGGCTCTGCTCGGGGGCCAGATCGGCCCCGGTGTGCCGGGCGAGCCAGGCCAGCGCCTTGTCCCAGTCCACGTCCTGGAAGGCGGGCATACGGTCCTCCGCGCCGCGCAGCAGCCGCAGCGTCTGACCTGCGAGGGAGATCTCGGCGCGGTGAAAGGGCACCAGATACACGGCCGTGACCGGCTCGCCGCCGTCCGGGCCCGGCACGCTCTCGCGCACCACGCCCTCCTCGTCGGCCAGCTCGGCCAGGCACTCGATGACCAGGCCGGTGTCGACCTGGAGCAACTTGACCGAGTCCGCGATCAGTTGCTCCTCGGGGAGGAAGCAGTGGCCGTTGTCCGTCGACTGGGACAGCGCGTACTGCAATCCGGCTTTCACCCGCTCGGGGCTGTCATGCGGGATGCCGACGGACTGGGCGATCTTGTCGGCGGTCAGAAAGCCGATGCCCCAGACATCGGCGGCCAGCCGGTACGGCTCGTTCTTCACGACCGAGATCGAGGCGTCGCCGTACTTCTTGTAGATCCGCACGGCGATGGACGTGGACACCTCCACCGTCTGGAGGAAGAGCATGACCTCCTTGATCGCCTTCTGCTCCTCCCAGGCATCGGCGATCTTCTTCGTGCGCTTCGGGCCGAGGCCGGGGACCTCGATCAGCCGCTTCGGCTCCTCCTCGATGATCTGCAGGGTGTCCAGGCCGAAGTGCTCGGTGATGCGGTCGGCGAAGACGGGCCCGATGCCCTTGATCAGGCCGGAGCCCAGATAGCGCCGGATGCCCTGGACGGTGGCGGGCAGCACGGTGGTGTAGTTCTCGACGGTGAACTGCTTGCCGTACTGCGGGTGGGAGCCCCAGCGGCCCTCCATCCGCAGCGACTCGCCGGGCTGCGCGCCCAGCAGCGAGCCGACGACGGTGAGCAGATCCCCGGAGCCGCGGCCGGTGTCGACCCGGGCGACCGTATAGCCGTTCTCCTCATTGGCGTAGGTGATCCGCTCCAGGACCCCTTCGACCACCGCGAGTTTGAGCATGTCCCGACGGTACCGCCGGACGCCGACACGCCCCCGGGCCCTGTGCACAACCCTGTGCATAACTCCCATAGGCATCCAGTGACCGGAATATTACGATCCGGTTTCAGCCGCCCCCGGGCTCTTGTCCAGTCGCGTGTAATCGATTCCAATCCTCCTTGTAATCGATTCCACGAGGAGGTGGAATGGCGAGCATCAAGGACGTGGCGCACCACGCCGGAGTGTCCGTGGCAACGGTCTCCCGCGTGCTCAACGACCATCCGTCCGTCCGCGCGGACACCCGTGACCGGGTACTCACCGCCGTCGCCGAGCTCGGCTACCGCCCCAACGCCGTGGCCCGCTCGCTGCGCACCGACCAGACCCGCACCCTCGGGCTGGTGATCAGCGATGTGCTGAACCCCTTCTTCGCCGAGCTCGCCCGCTCGGTCGAGGACGAGGCCCGTGCGCTGGGCTACAGCGTGGTGATCGGGAATGCCGACGAGCGCCCCGACCTTCAGGACCACCATGTACGCACTCTCATGGACCGCCGCATCGACGGCCTGCTGGTCACCCCCACCGACGGCGGCTCCCCGCTGATGCTGGACGCCGCCCGTTCGGGCACCCCTATGGTCTTCGTCGACCGCTGGATCAAGGGCGTGGACGTCCCCGTGGTCCGTACGGACGGCACGGACGCGGTACGCGACCTGGTGGCCCATCTGCACGCGCTCGGCCACCGCCGGCTCGCCATCGTCGCCGGACCGGCCGCCACCACCACCGGACGCGAGCGCGTGGAGGCCTTCCGGTCCGCGCTGCACGAGTTCGGTCTTGCCCTGCCGGCCGACTTCATAGGCCAGGGCGACTTCCAGGCGGAAAGCGGACGGCGGGTGACCGCCCGCTTCCTCGATCTGCCCGAACCCCCGGACGTCATCTTCGCCGCGGACAACCTCATGGCGCTCGGCGCGATGGACGAGATCCGCGCGCGCGGCCTGCGGGTGCCCGGCGACGTGGCGCTCGCCGCGTTCGACGACATCCCGTGGTTCGTCCACACCGATCCCCCGATCACCGCCATCGCCCAGCCGACGGGCGAACTCGGCCGCGCCGCCGTACGCGCGCTGATCGACCGCGTCGAGGGGCGGACCACCGACTCGGTGATCCTGTCCGCCCGCCTGGTCACCCGCCGCTCGTGCGGCGAGCCCGAAGGGAGCAAGCCATGAGCACGCCGAGCGCCATACAGCCGCCGCAGGGCGTGCCGCCGAGCGCAGGGGGCGCGGCCGCCGAGCTGCTGCGCATGGAGGGCGTCCGCAAGACCTTCCCCGGCGTGGTCGCGCTCGACGGCGTCGACTTCGATCTGCGCCGCGGCGAGGTGCACGTCCTGCTGGGCGAGAACGGTGCGGGCAAGAGCACGCTGATCAAGATGCTCTCCGGCGCCCACCGCCCCGACGGCGGCCGCATCCTCGTCGACGGCTCCCCGGTGCGCATCCACGGCGCCCAGGACGCCGAACGGCTCGGGATCGCCACCATCTACCAGGAGTTCAACCTCGTCCCCGACCTCAGCGTCGCCGAGAACATCTTCCTGGGGCGCCAGCCGCGCCGACTGGGGCTGATCGACCGCAAGACCATGCACGAGCGGGCCGCCGAACTGCTGGCCCGCGTCGGGGTCGACGTCTCCCCCACCCACCGCGTACGCGACCTGGGCATCGCCCGGCTGCAGATGGTCGAGATCGCCAAGGCGCTGTCCCTGGACGCCCGCGTCCTGATCATGGACGAGCCGACCGCGGTGCTCACCACCGAAGAGGTCGACAAGCTCTTCCGGATCGTCCGCGCCCTGCGCGCGGACGGCGTCGGCGTCGTCTTCATCACCCACCACCTGGAGGAGATAGCGGCCCTCGGCGACCGCGTCACCGTCCTGCGCGACGGCCGCAGCGTCACCCAGGTCCCGGCCACCACCGAAGAGGACGAACTGGTCCGGCTGATGGTGGGCCGCTCCATCGAGCAGCAGTACCCGCGGCGGCCGGCCGAAGCCGGGGCGCCCCTGCTCAAGGTCCAGGGCCTGACCCGGAACGGCGTCTTCCACGACGTCGCCTTCGAGGTGCGGGCCGGGGAGGTGGTGGGGCTCGCCGGACTCGTCGGCGCGGGCCGTACCGAGGTCGTACGGGCCGTCTTCGGCGCCGATCCGTACGACACCGGCACCGTCGAAGTCCTCGGTGAGCGGCTGCCCCGGCACGACGTGGGCGCGGCCATGGCCGCCGGGGTCGGGCTCGTCCCCGAGGACCGCAAGGGCCAGGGCCTGGTCCTGGACGCCTCCGTCCAGGAGAACCTGGGCCTGGTCACGCTGCGCTCCGCCACCCGCGCCGGGCTCGTCGACCGGGCCGGGCAGCGCCGCGCGGCGGCCCGGATCTCCGAGCAGCTGGCGGTCCGCATGGCTGGTCTCGACCAGCGCGTACGCACCCTGTCCGGCGGCAATCAGCAGAAGGTCGTCATCGGCAAGTGGCTGCTGGCCGACAGCAAGGTGCTCATCCTCGACGAGCCCACCCGCGGAATCGACGTGGGCGCCAAGGTCGAGATCTACCAGCTCATCAACGAACTCACCGCCTCCGGGCACGCGGTGCTGATGATCTCCAGCGACCTCCCCGAGGTGCTGGGCATGAGCGACCGGGTCCTGGTCATGGCACAGGGCCGGATCACCGGCGAACTCAACCGCGAAGAAGCGACCCAGGACGCCGTGATGGCCCTGGCCGTGAAGGACGTCAAGGCCGTCGAGCCCGTCGAAGCGCTCGACAACACCCAGGAAAGCGAGGGCTCCCGTGGCCACTGACACGATCAAGACGGGGGAGGGCTCCGGCGCCCCGGCGATGCTGCGCCGGGTGCTGCTCGACAACGGCGCGCTGAGCGCACTGGTGCTGCTCCTCGCGGCCATGTCGCTGCTGTCCGGCGACTTCCTCACCACCGACAACCTGCTCAACGTCGGCGTCCAGGCGGCGGTCACCGCGATCCTCGCCTTCGGCGTCACCTTCGTCATAGTCTCGGCCGGGATCGACCTGTCCGTCGGCTCCGTGGCCGCGCTGTCCGCCACCGTGCTCGCCTGGTCGGCCACCTCACAGGGCCTTCCGGTGTGGCTCGCGGTGATCCTCGCGCTCGCCACCGGTCTGGCCTGCGGCCTGGTCAGCGGCGCGCTGATCTCCTTCGGCAAGCTGCCGCCGTTCATCGCCACCCTCGCCATGCTGTCGGTCGGCCGCGGTCTGTCCCTGGTCATCTCCCAGGGCAGCCCGATCCCCTTCCCCGACTCGGTCTCGCACCTCGGCGACACCATCGGCGGCTGGCTGCCGGTCCCGGTGATCATCATGGTCGTGATGGGCCTGATCACCGCGGGCATCCTGGCCCGTACGTACGTCGGCCGCACCATGTACGCGATCGGCGGCAACGAGGAGGCCGCCCGGCTCTCCGGCATCCGCGTCAACCGCCAGAAGCTGGCCATCTACGCCCTCTCCGGCGCCTTCGCGGCCGTCGCGGGCATCGTGCTCGCCTCCCGCCTGTCCTCCGCGCAGCCCCAGGCCGCGGTCGGCTACGAACTGGACGCCATCGCCGCGGTCGTCATCGGCGGCGCCAGCCTCTCCGGCGGCGTCGGCAAGGCGTCCGGCACGCTCATCGGCGCGCTGATCCTCGCCGTGCTGCGCAACGGGCTCAACCTGCTGGAGGTCTCCGCCTTCTGGCAGCAGGTCGTCATCGGCATCGTGATCGCGCTGGCCGTGCTGCTCGACACCGTGCGCCGCCGCGCCGGGTCCCGCCCGGGCGCGCCCGGCGGCGCCGCGGGCGGAGCCGGCGGCCCCGGGGGCAAGCTGACGCCCGCCCAGATCGGGAAGTACGCGGTCGCGGCCGTGGCCGTGGTGGCGGTCGTGGTCGGCGCCTCGGTGTGGCGCTCCGACTCCTCCGGGAGCGGGGGCAAGATCAAGGTGGCCCTGTCGCTCTCCACCCTCAACAACCCCTTCTTCCTCCAGCTGCAGCAGGGTGCGAAGCAGGAGGCCAAGGCCCAGGGCATCAGCCTCTCCGTCACCGACGCCCAGAACGACGCCTCCCAGCAGGCCAACCAGATCCAGAACTTCACCAGCCAGAACGTGAAGACGATCATCATCAACCCGGTGGACTCCGACGCCTCAGGACCGTCCGTCCGGGCGGCCAACAAGGCCGGCATCCCCGTACTCGCCGCCGACCGCACCGTCAACAAGGCGGACATCGCCACCCTCGTCGCCTCCGACAACATCGCGGGCGGCAAGCTCGCCGCCAAGACGCTGGCCGAACAGCTCGGCGGCAAGGGCCGGATCCTGGTCCTCCAGGGCACCGCCGGCACCTCGGCCTCGCGTGAGCGCGGCCAGGGCTTCACGGAGGGCCTGAAGGCCTACCCCGGCATCCAGGTCGTCGCCAAGCAGCCCGCGGACTTCGACCGCACCAAGGGCCTGGACGTGACCACCAACCTGCTGCAGGCCCACTCGGGCATCGACGGGATCTTCGCCGAGAACGACGAGATGGCGCTCGGCGCGGTCAAGGCGCTCGGCTCCAAGGCGGGCAAGTCCGTCAAGGTCGTCGGCTTCGACGGCACCCCTGACGGCCTCAAGGCGGTCCAGAGCGGCACGCTCGCGGCGACCGTCGCCCAACAGCCCGAGGAGTTGGGCAAGATGGCCGTGCAGAACGCGATCAGGCTCGCGAAGGGGCAGAAGGTCGACCAGATGGTGAAGGTGCCGGTGAAGGTCGTCGCCGCGAAGTGAAGCGGGACCGGCCGGCCCCGCCCCGGGGCCGGCCGGAGCACCTGAATCCCTCAGGCACACACAGCAAGACGAAAGGACGTACAGGAGATGCCCGACTACGACCTGCTGGTCGTAGGGTCGGCCAACGCCGACCTGGTGATCGGAGTCGAACGCCGCCCGGCCGCCGGGGAGACCGTCCTCGGTTCCGACCTCGCCGTCCACCCGGGCGGCAAGGGCGCCAACCAGGCCTTCGCCGCAGCCCGGCTGGGCGCCCGTACGGCCCTGCTGGCCCGCGTCGGCGACGACGGACACGGCCGCCTGCTGCTGGACTCGCAGCGGAACGCGGGCGTGGACACCGCGGGCGTCCTGGTCGGCGGCGCGCCCACCGGCGTGGCGCTGATCACCGTGGACCCGTCCGGCGACAACAGCATCGTGGTCTCCCCCGGCGCCAACGCCCGGCTGGCACCCGCGGACGTACGGGCCGCGGCCGATCTGCTGGCCTCGGCCCGTGTGGTCTCGCTGCAGCTGGAGATCCCGCTGGAGACGGTCGCGACGGTGGTGGAGGTGGTCCGTACGGGGCGGGCCAGTGCCGGTGCCGGTACGGGCGAGGGCGGTACGGGCGGTGCCGGTACGGGCGAGGGCGGT
>NZ_MUNE01000348.1 GCF_002154605.1 Streptomyces milbemycinicus
CCACCGCAACTGGAGCCGCCGCCACAGCTGGAGCCACCGCCCCCGCCACCGCAGCTGGAACCGGAGCCGGAGCCGCCCCCGCAGCTGGAACTGCCGCAACTGGAGCCGCCGCCCCCGGAGGTGCCGCACCACGAACTGCTGCTCCCACAGGACGTCGCGGACCCCGAGGAACTGGACGATCCGGAGGACGAGGAAGACCCGGCTGACGAGGCCGCTGCGGCGGTCTGGACGCGGTGCGCCTCCAGCAGCTGGTCCCGCAGCAGTTCGTCGGCGGCCAGCGCACCCACCCCGGCCAGCGCGACGGTCTCGGCCACCGACGCCATCCGCGCGCCGGTTCGGTACGGGGTGCCGTCCTGCGGCTCGGTCGATACGTAGGCGAGGTCCTGCCGGAACGCCGCCAGCGCCCGCTTCCCGGCCGCCGTGATCCGCTTGATGTTCACGGCGGCGCAGGCCACGCCGATCAGGAAGCCGGCCAACAGCGCCGGGAAGATCCTGAAGATCAGCGGAATCCCGGAGTACGATCCAAAGTCGTCCGCGGCGCTCGCCCAGATGCCCAGAAACACGCCCGCTACGGAGCCGAGCGTCTGAACGGCGGCCAGGCGCCGCCAGAAGCGCATCTTCTCCGGCCGCACCATCAGCCCGCGCTCCGCGAGCCGGTCGCCGATCGACTGCACCGCCGGATGGCGCATCAGCTCCGCGCGCAGCAGGGCGAGTCCGCCGTGCGGCGCGCGGGCGTGCACCTCCAGCAGCGCCTGCTCCACCGGGTCGCGTCCGACCGGCTGCCGCACCGAGACGACCCCGGGGCCGCCCACCGCCAGCCGCCCGTCGGTGTACATCGCGCAGATCACCGTGTCGGCCACCCGGCCCGGGCCCCCCTCCAGGAAGGCGGCTTCCAGCAGATGGTGCGCCCGGCCGTCCGTCACCGGGCCCGCCCCCTTCCGGCAGCGGGCCGTCCCCGTGATGAGCACCGCCGATGACGCGGCGACCGCCAGATTCACAAGAGTTGCTACGTACATCGTCATCACCTTCCGAGCAACGCGCGTCGGGCGGCCCGCGCCAGGCGCGCCGCGGGGCCGGGCCGTACCGGAGCGGGCCCCGACCGCTCCCGCCACCACTGCGTCAACTCCCGCCGCGCCGCGGGGTCCTCGGGCCGCTCGGCGGCCAGCAGATGCTCGGCGAACGCCAGGGCGTCGCGGCGGTAGCCGCCGGTCATCGGGCGGCCCCGCGCATAGGCCAGGAACGCGGGGCGGTAGTCCGCGCCCAGGATCCGTGGCAGCTCGGGGGCGACCTTCCCGACCACATCGGCCCGCTTGGCCGCCAGCGCCCGGCTCTGCACCCCCAGCCGCCGCCGGTCGAACCCCTCGGGTGCGGGAGCGCCCGCGACCAGCGAGGACAGCAGGGACGTCTGCGCGAGCGCGATCCGCTCCCGGGCGCCCTCCACGGCCTCTGACGCGGACACCGACCCGGCCGCCACCAAAGCCACCTGGGTCTCGGGCACCTCGGGCACCTCGGGCGCCTTGGGCGCGTCGGGGACCTCATGGACCTCGAGCACCTCGCGCGCCTCCGGAGCCGCCTTGGCCGTCACGGCCCGGATCGCGCCGAGTTCGGCCGCGAGCTCGTCGCCCGCGGGGAAGTTCTCGTCGCGCTCGAGCAGCACGCCGGGCGGCGTCGTGCGGGCGCACAGCTCGGCCAGTACGTCGAGCACCGGCTGGGTCACCGGGTGGGCGTGGCTGTCGTGCCACACCCCGTCCCGCTCGACCCCGCCCGCCACATGGACATAGGCGATGGCCGAGGTCGGGAGCTCGTCCAGGGCCGTGGCCGGGTCCTCGCCCCGGTTGACGTGGTTGGTGTGCAGATTGGCCACGTCGATCAGCAGCCGTACGCCCGTCCGCTCGACGAGCTCGGCGAGAAACTGCCCCTCCGTCAGTTCCTCGCCCGGCCAGGCGATCAGCGCCGCGATGTTCTCCAGGGCCAGCGGCACCGGAAGCGACTCCTGGGCGATGCGTACGTTCTCGCACAGCACGTCCAGTGCGTCGCGGGTGCGCGGCACGGGCAGCAGATGCCCGGCCTCGGCCGTCGGCGAGGCGGTGCGCGGGCCGCCCGCCCGTACGAACGCGATGTGTTCGGTCACCAGGGGCGAGCCCAGCGCCTCCGCCCGCTCGGCGAGCGCCGCGAGCCGCCCCGCGTCGGGCCGCTCGGCGCCGCCGAGGCCGAGCGAGACGCCGTGCGGGACAACCGTCGTTCCCCGCTCCCGCAGCCGCTCCAGTGCGTCAGGGAGGTGGCCTGGGCAGATGTTCTCCGCCACCACCTCCACCCAGTCGATGCCCGGCAGCCGCTCGATGTCATCGGCGATCTCCGGGCGCCATCCAATGCCGGTTCCGAGGCGCCTCATGGCTTCCCCCTCCTCGTCCGTCCCCTCGTCTGGGGGTGATGACCCCGCTGGAGAAGGACGAACCCAGCAGCGGTGCGGTTCAGAGGTTCATTTGAGCTTCGGGGGTTCACGCTCAAGTCCCGTGCGAGTCGCGCGTGCCGCACGTGATCCGCGTCGCGGAATATCATCACTGTTACAAAAATTTGGTGCTCTGAGGCGACAGATGTTCGGAAAGCATCATAGGGTCGTGTCGTCTTCGGGGGGACGGACCATCAGATCTTTGGCCGCGCCCCGCGCGCGGATCGTGGGGGACACGTGCAGGGCAGCAACAACGCTGGGGGCAGACACCGCCGTAAGGCACCGAGCCGCAAGGCGCCAACCATCAAGGTGCCATCCGTTAAGGCGCCCAACGTGTCGAGCCTCAAAGGGCGTTCGGCCTCGACGTGGTGGACGCTGCGCCGCTGGGCCGTCCGTGGTGCCAGGCTGGACTACCCCCGCGCGGGCAGGCGCGGCCCCCTGCGCTGGCTGCCCTCGTGGCGGCAGATGGCCATGCTCTTTCTTTTCTGCGTCGGCGGTCTGACCGGTGTGCTGAGCTATATGTATCTGCAGACCGACATCCCGGATGACCTCAACGACTTCGCCACCCAGCAGGACAATGTCTATTACTGGGCGGACGGTACGGAAATGGCCCGTACGGGACCAGTCAACCGGCAGGAAGTCCCGCTCGAAAAGGTCCCGGAGAAGGTGCAGTGGGCGGTGCTCGCCGCCGAGAACGCCAGCTTCTACTCCGACAGCGGGGTTTCGCCGAGCGGTGTGATGCGTGCCCTGACCCGGATGGTGACGGGGGGTGAGACCCAGGGCGGTTCCACCATCACCCAACAGTACGTGAAAAACGCCTATCTGAATCAGCAGCAGACCTTCTCCCGCAAGCTGACCGAGATGTTCATCGCCATCAAGCTGGACGACAAGATGAGCAAGGAGGACATCCTCGAGCGATATCTCAACACCAGCTGGTTCGGCCGCGGCACCTATGGCATTCAGCGGGCCGCCTACGCCTATTACGGCAAGGACGTCTCCCAGCTCAACCCGAGTGAGGGCGCGATGCTGGCGTCCCTGCTCAAGGGCGCCGGGACCTTCGACCCCACGGTCAGCGCCAAGAACCACCGCCGGGCGGTGGACCGTTGGAAATGGGTCCTCGACCGGATGGTCCAGATCGGCAAGCTCTCCAAGTCCGAGCGGGCCAAGTACACCAAATTCCCGGAGCCCAAGGCGCCCCCGAAACCGGAGGGGCTGACCGGCCAGGTCGGCTATCTCGTCGAGACGGCCAGGGCGTATGTGTCCTCCCACACCGACATATCCGACGCCGATTTCGACCTGGGCGGCTATCAGATACACACCACCTTCGAGAAGCCGAAGGTGAATGAGCTCGCCAAGTCGGTGGACAAGATGCGCGCGGGCCTCGACCCGAAGGACCGCAAGGAGGACCGGTACGTACGGGTCGGCGCCGCCTCCGTATCGCCGGACGGCCGTATCGCCGCGCTCTACGGTGGCCCCGGCTATCTGGAACAGGGCTTCAACGACGCCAACGCCTCCACCGTCCCGGCCGGCACGTCCTTCACACCCTTCGTCTACGCCGCGGCCCTGCGCGACGGCGTCCAGCGCGAACGCGACGGCGCACGCACCCCGGTGTCCCCGACCAGCGTCTACGACGGCAACGACAAGGTGGCCGTGCGCACGCCCGAGGGCCCGTACTGGGACCGCGGCGGACAGATCGTACGGGGCAGGAACGACGGAGACCGCTCGTGGGGGCAGGTGACCCTGCGGCAGTCGATCGTGGATTCGATCAACACCCCGATGATGCAGCTGGGCATGGACGTGGGCCTGGACCGGGTGCGCAAGGCGTCCATCGACGCGGGCCTGCTGCCCAGCAGCTTCGGCTCCCGGGTGCCCGCCTTCTCGCTCGGCACGGCCACCCCCAGCTCCATCCGCATGGCCAGTGCCTACGGGACCTTCGCGGCCGGGGGCCGGCACACCCCGCCGTACTCGGTCACCGGACTCACCCACCAGGGTGAGCGGGTGCCCCTCGAAAAGCAGCCCGCGACCCGGGCGTTCAGCCCGGAGGTGGCGGCGCAGGTGGACGACGCGCTGCACGGGGCGGTGCAGGGCGGAACCGCGCAGTCGGCCGCGGCGGTCGGCTCCGATGTGGCGGGCAAGACGGGTACCGAGCAGAACAACACCTCGTCGTGGTTCGTGGGCTATACGAAGGAGATGTCGACGGCCGTCTCGCTGTCGCGGGTGGATCCCAAGACCCAGGAGCTGCTGCCCCTGAACGGGCTGGGCGGATCCGGCACCTCCGGGACCACCGGAACCTCCGGGACCACCGGAACCCCGGGGGCCACCGGAACCCCCGGGGCCCCCGGAGCTGTCGGCGGTGCCACCTCGGGCACCGGATCCACCTACGCCATCGACATCTGGACGCGCTATATGAAGGCCGTCACTCCGCCTTCGTGAAGGTGGACCAGTCGGGCACCTGCGCCGGATCCAGCGTGCGCAGCTTCTCCAGGACCTTCGGGTCCTGGGCGTCCAGCCAGTCCGCGAGCTGCTTGAACGAGACGCACTCGACGTCCTCGCGGGGGCATACGTCCCTCATCACGTCCTCGATGGCCTGCATATAGATGCCGCCGTTCCAGGTCTCGAAGTGGTTGCCGATGAACAGCGGCGCCCGGCTGCCGTTGTAGACGCGCTCGAAGCCGTTCTTATAGCCCTCGCGGGTCAGCCGCTCCCACTCCGGGTACTTCGCCGGATCGCCCTCGGTGCTGTCGCCCGACTGGTTGTAGAGGAAGTTGAAGTCCATGGAGAGGACCTGCTTCTCGCTCTCGGGGTAGGGCACCAGCTGAAGCGGGAAGTTCCAGATGCCGTCGGTCTTCGACGGCCAGATCTGGAAGTCGCCGGGCGAACTCGCGTCGTACCGCCAGCCCATGGACTTGACGGCCGGGATCAGGTTCTTCTGCCCCTCCAGGCACGGCGCCCGGCCGCCCACCAGCTCCTCGTCGTAGTCGAAGGGCAGCGGGGCAACATCGGTGAAGCCGGTGTTGGTCTTCCAGTTCTTCACAAACGAGTACGCCTGCTCGGTCTCGCTCTTCCACTCCTCCGTGCTCCAGTCCTCGCCGCCCTTGGCGCCGCAGAAGTGGCCGTTGAAGTGGGAGCCGATCTCATTGCCCTCCTGCCACGCCCCGCGCAGCTGCTCCAGCGTCTCCCGGATGTGCTCATCGGTCGGGTAGGAGATCGCGGCCGAGCCCCGCTGGTGCTGCGGCGGCTGGTAGAGGTCGCTCTTCGACTTGGGCAGCAGATACATGCCGCTCAGGAAGAACGTCATCGTGGCGTCGCTTTCCTTGGCCACGTCGCGGAAGTGGGAGAAGAGATGGTCGCCGTTCTCCAGCGCCCCGTCCCAGGAGAAGACCACGAACTGTGGTGGTTTCTCCCCGGGTTTCAGCTTTTTGGGCTTGAGCTGCTTCGGCTGCGGCCCGGTGTACGAGGTGGAGCCGTCCCCGAGCACCTTGACCTTGCCGTCCCAGTCGGCGTACTTGCTCTTCTTTTTCTTCTTGATGCCGGGGGCGCCCGCGGACGGCGTGGGCGACGCACCGGCCACCGGCGCGTTCTCCGCGGGTGAGCCGTCCGCCTCGCCGCCCGGCAGCACCGCGAGCAGAACGGCGACGACGACGCCCACGGCGACCAGGGCACCCACGGGGCCCGTCACTCCATAGGCGTTCCTCGGCTGTAACGCCTTCAAAGCCTTCAAGGTCTTCAGCCCCTTCACGGGTCCCGCCCCCTGAGACAGTACAAACGTACGGCTCACCAGTATCACTGAAGAATTACCGTCTCTTCACACGGGCCCCGCGGCAAATCACACGGCCCCCGCATCAACCGGTCGCGTCAGCCGCCCGCGTGAACCGGCCGCCGCCCCGCGATGCGCCGCCGCCGGTCCTGGGTGATCCTGGATAAACACGTCAAAAGGCGAGAGGCAACGGATGCGTACCACCGGACTGACATCCCGCACGCTGACAGCCCTCCGCGCCAGGCGCCCCTACCCCGCGGTCACCATCACCCTGCCCACCCACCGCCGCGAGCCCTACCGCCCGGCGGACACCGTGCGGCTGCGCAATCTGATCGCCGAGGCCAAGCGCCGGCTGGAAGAGGATCCGGACGTTGAGCGCGAGGCCCGCTACGACATCAGCGGGCAGCTCGACCGCGCCATGGCCGACGTGGATCTGCGCGATGCCCTGGACTCGCTGGAGATCTGCGCGGCCAAGGGCGAATGGGAGGTGTGGGCCCTGCCGAGGACCGCACCCGAGCGCGTCGTCTTCAGCGACACCTTCCTGACCCGCAACCTCGTCGCCGCGCGCGAGCGGACCCGTCCCTACTGGGTGCTGGCCGTCTCGGTGGACCGTACGGTGCTGTGGCGCGGCAGCAACGGCAACCTGGTGGAGGAGCGGGCCGCGGGCTTCCCCCTGGAACCCGAGCCGACGTACAACGACGTCGAGCGCGAGGAGCGGGTCGGCAATGTGCCAGGACCGTACGACGACGAGGGCACCCGGACCTATCTGCGGCAGGTCGACACCGCCCTGGACGCCCTGCTGGCCACCGACCCGCGCCCGCTCTACCTGGTCGGCCTCGCACCCGCGCTGAGCCTCCTGGAGGAGGTCGGCTCGGCGGCGAAGATGGCCGTCAGCAAGGTCGTCAAGGGCGGGCTGACCAACGGCCCCGCCCGCGCCCTCGCCGACGCGCTGCACCCCGCCCTGCTGGAGCAGGCGGAGCGGCACACCGAGCGCGTCCAGGAGCGCATCGGGCAGGCGCAGGGGCGCCGCGCCTTCGCCGCCGGGCTCGAAGAGGTGTGGCAGGTGTGCAAGGAGGGGCGCATCGAACTGCTCGCCGTCGAGGAGCACTACCAGCGGACGGTGAGGGTCACCGGCGAGCACCTGACTCCGGTCGACACGGAGGAGATCTCGCCCGCCGAACTGGGCACGGCGGTGCTGGAGGACATCGTGGACGAGATCATCGAGACCACGCTGGACCGGGGCGGGGAGGTCGCCTTCGTCCCGGACGACTCCCTGGCGGCACATGAGCGCATAGCGGCGGTCCTGCGTTTCTGACGGGTCTTCGGTCACACAACGCTCACAGTGGGTACGACGCGATGTTGCCTGCCGCTGCCAACGTGGCGGCCCGTCCCCCCACCGCAAGCGACCGACCGAGGACAGCACCATGACGGCAACCGCCCCGCGCCCGGCGCAGCGACCCCGCACCCTCCACGAGGTCAAAGGCTGGTTCCCCAGCCTGGATCAAGTGATCTTCGACCGCTTCCTGTCCCGCCAGAAACGGCTGGGACAGCGCGGCGACCTGCTGGAGATGGGCGCCTATATGGGCAAGAGCGCCATCTTCACCGCCGGCTATCTGCGGGCAGACGAGCGCTTCACCGTCTGTGATCTCTTCGACGCGCCCGCGCCCGACGAGCGGAACGCGGCGGAAGCCCGAAAGTCGTACGCCACCCTGACCCGGGTCGCCTTCGAGCAGAACTACCTCGCTTTCCACGACGAACTGCCCGACGTCGTACAGGGCCCCACCTCCCTCGTCCCGGACCACGTCGCCCCCGACAGCTGTCGCTTCGTCCACGTCGACGCCTCGCATCTGTACGAGCACGTGGCGGGCGACATCGACGCCGCCCACACCGCGCTGGTGCCCGCCGGCGTGGTGGTCCTCGACGACTTCCGCTCCGAGCACACCCCGGGCGTGGCCGCCGCCACCTGGGAGGCGGTGTTCCTGCGCGGACTGCGGCCGGTGTGCCTGACCACCCAGAAGCTCTACGGCACATGGGGCGACCCCGAGCCGCTGCAGGAGGAACTGCTCGCGGACGAGGAGTGGCGCGCCGGGACGCACCTGAGCGTGCAGGAGATCGCCGGACAGCGGGTGCTGCGCTTCTCGGGCCGCCCGCCCAACCCGGCCGCTCCCCGGTCCCGCTACGCCCACGAGATCCGCGAGATCCGCGAGTCCGACACCGCGGCCGAGCCGGACCGTGCCGCGCCGTCCCCTCAGGCCGCGGGGTCTGCGGGGTCTGCGGGGTCCGCGCCGCGCCGCCGGAGCCCGGTGCGCAAGCTCGCGGCGGACGTCCTGCCGCCGGTCGTGACGCGCGCGATCCGCCGCCGGGGCGGCAAATAGTAAAGGGGCTGGTCAGGCGGGGTGATCAGAGCCCGTCCACCCGATGGCTCGGGCCGGGCCGGCGCAGGGCCGGGTGGTCCGCGACGACGGTGCACGAGCCGGGCGCGATCTCCGTGTACCCGGCGTCACGTACGACCGGCAGACCGGCGGCGACCAGCCGGGCCCACTGCTCCGCCGACGGGGTGCGCACCGACAGCGGGAAGCCCGCCGAGCGCCAGGCCGCGCGCGCGGCGTCGTCCAGCTCCCACCACGCGAGCTGCGTGCCGTGCCCGGCCTGCGCCATCGCCTTGCCCGCCGACATGGTGATCTCCGGATTCAGCCACAGCACCGGCTCGGCCAGGCCGGGCGCGGACGGCGGCTCGGGGTCGTCCAGGTCGGTGCCCGAGACCTGCAGCTTGGCCAGGTCCTTCGGCCAGCTGTCGAGCGGCACCGGAGGGAACACCCGTACCTCCGCCGCCGGCGGCCCGCCGTCCACAGCCGCCCGGCCGCCGAGCGTGATCCCCGGCAGCCCCTCGGCCCGCCGCCACTCCGCGCCCCGCGCCCGCCGCACGACCTTGCGGATCCGGGCGTCCTGCCAGCTCCGTACGGCCTCGGTCCACTCGCCGTCCGCCGCCGTCGCCCGCTCGTCCGACAGCAGGACGAGCACGGCGCGCGCCGCCGTCTCCAGGGCATCCGTACGGGCGGGCGGAGCGGCCTTCTCGATCCGCACCACCAAGGGCAGCACAAACTGCGGCGCTGCGTCCCGGTCGGTCTCTGAGTGCCGGAACGGACTGTTGCGAACGCGGTCGTCGGAGCTGGTGGGGGCGTCTGGACGGGTATCGGAGCTGGTCACGCGCCCCAGTGTGCCACCCGCGCCATCCATGCCCCCGGAACGGCCTCGACCGCATAGGGTCAACGGTTATGAGACTGCGTGGAGTTGGCCGCCGCTACGGTCTGCGAGGGGCATGGGTGCTGCGCGGCGTCGACCTGGAGGTGCGGCCGGGCTCGCTGATCCGGGTGACGGGGAGCAACGGCAGCGGCAAGTCCACCCTCCTGCGGCTCCTCGCCGGTATCGACGCCCCCACCACCGGCCGGATCACCGCCCGGCCACGCACCGCGTACGTCCCCGAGCGCTTCCCCGCGGACCTCCCCTTCACCGCCCTCGGCTACCTCACCCACGTCGGCCGCGTCCACGGCCTCGGCAGCACTGCGGCGGTGCGCGGCGCCGAGGAG
>NZ_MUNE01000349.1 GCF_002154605.1 Streptomyces milbemycinicus
ACCTATGGGGGGTACGCGGCGCAGCAGGCGATGCCCGCGGCCTATCCGCAGCCCCAGGCGCAGCCGATGGCCGAGCTGACCCCCGCCGCGTACCCCCCATAGGTGTCCTGCGCCGTCTGGAGCGGGGTGGCGGGGTACAGGGCCGGTTGTTGCTGTTGCTGTTGCTGTTGCTGTTGCTGTTGCTGTTGTTGCTGCTGCTGCGCGGACTGGAGCAGCAGCTGGAGCTCGGTCTGCGGCTCCGGCAGCGCGTACGAGGGTTGCTGCGGCAGCGCGTACGAGGGTTGCTGCGGCAGGGCGTAGGAGGCGTACGAGGGCTGCTCCAGCGCGTACGACGGCTGCTGGGGCAGGGCGTAGGAGGCGTACGAGGGCTGCTCCAGCGCGTAGGACGGCTGCTGCTCAAGGGAGGGCTGCGGGGCGTACCAGGCCGTGCCGTACAGCACCGTGCTCAGCCCGGTCAGCAGGCGCTGCACATCCGGCTGGGAGCGCACCACCAGCCGCATGAACTGGCTGCTGCTGCCCAGCTTGTTGCCGCATTCGCGGACCAGCACGCCGTGTTCGGACAGCAGCCGGTCGCGCACCTGGGCGCCGTCCGCGCCCTCCGGGAGCTTGACGAAGACGAAGTTGCCCTGGGAGGGATAGACCGTCAGCCCGGGCAGATTGGCCAGCTGGGCGGTCATCTCCTGCCGGTCGCGGCTGAGCATGCGCAGGCTCTGCGCGTACTCCGGCTGGTATCGCTTCAGCATGAAGACGATGACCTCGGCGAAGGAGTTGAGATTCCATTTCGGCAGCCGGGAGCGGATCTGGACGGCGAGTGCCGGATTGGCCACCAGATAGCCGAAACGGACGCCGTGCAGCCCGAAGTTCTTACCGAGGCTGCGCAGCACAATGACATTGGGCCGCAGCACCGCCTCGTCCACGACGCTCGGATACGCCTCCGAGTCGGCGAACTCCAGGAAGGACTCGTCGATGACGACCAGGTCGAGATCGGCGAGGGCGTCCATCATGGCGACGACGGCGTGCCGGGGCAGCAGTCCGCCGTCGGGGTTGTTGGGGTTGCATATCACCGCGACCCGCGAACCCCTTGACCTCACGAAGGAGACGAAGGCGTCCGGGTCGAGCCGGAAGCCGTCCATCTCCGGAAGCTGGAACATGTCGACGCGCTTGCCGGTCTCCATCGGCTGGTCGGTCCACCGGCCGAAGGTGGGGATCGGCACCGCCAGGCTCTCCTTGACCAGCAGATGGTCGATCCAGGTGATGAGCTCGGTCGAGCCGTTGCCCATCGCCATGGTCTGCGGCTGCAGCCCGAGCAGGCTGGCCAGCTCGGCGGTGATGGTGTCCGCCGAGCTCGGGTAGTACGTGAGGATGTCCCGCAGCCGGACCGCCAGCACCGCGAACATCGCGGGTGTGGGGAAGTACGGGTTGCAGGGGATGCAGAAGTCGACGACGTCCTGTCCCACTCCCGCCCGGGAGAGCGAGAAATACGACGGGCTGTGGTTGGTGCCACGGAACAGTTCCATGGCATTACCGGAATTGCCGACTGCGGCAACAGTCACAGCAGGACCTCCTCGGTCACGGGGCCGTGCGGACACGACCGTTGCTGCTCTGTCTCCAGAGCCTGCTGCATGATCCCGCAAACGTTGGTCTACTGAGCATTTTCGTGGGGTGTTTGAGAAGTTCGGGACAAGGGAACAAGTGAGCGGTTATCATTCCGCCTCAACGCCCTGTTCGGACCGGTTCTGCCCGGCTACCCAGACTGCCACCTGGGCGCGGGAATTGAACCCGAGCTTGCTCAGAATGCGCTCGATATGACCCTCCGCGGTGCGCTGGGCGATCACCAGCGCGGCCGCGATCTCCTTGTTGCTCAGCCCCCGCGCCACCAGACGCGCGATCTCGGTCTCCCGCGGGGTCAGCGGAGAGGGCTGCTCACCCTCCCCGGCCGGGGCCCGGGTGGGCAAGTGGTCCTGGAGCGCGTACGTCAGCGCCTCGTCGTAGGAGAGCCGGGCGCCCTCCTTCACGGCCGCCTGGAACGCCTGCTTGCCCAGGGACCGGCGGGTGTCCGCCTCACAGGACTCGTGGTAGCGGACGAGGTGGCCGTAACCCGACAGCGGGGCGCCGATGTGGTGCCAGATGTTCCGCAGGGCGCCCAGCAGCCTGGCGGCCCGCTGGTACTGGCTCTGCGAGGCCGAGATCCAGGCCATCACCTCCAGGTTGACCCCGACCCCCAGCGGGTCGTCCAGCGAGCGGTTGAAGTTCAGGCTCTCCCGCTCCAGAGCGGTCGCGCGCTCGTAGTCGCCCTGGCGCCACACCTCGACGCCGAGCGCCATCGTCGCGTATGCCCGGTGCCAGCCCTCCTCGTGTGCGTCGCACACCGCCAGCGACTCCTCGCCCACCGCGATGGCGCGCGGCGAGTCGCCCAGGAACGAATGGGCCAACGAGAGCCGG
Organism: Streptomyces milbemycinicus; assembly: GCF_002154605.1. Classification (GTDB taxonomy): domain Bacteria; phylum Actinomycetota; class Actinomycetes; order Streptomycetales; family Streptomycetaceae; genus Streptomyces; species Streptomyces milbemycinicus. Next base: position 2,443 of record NZ_MUNE01000349.1, read on the forward strand.
ATCAGGGCGAGCGCAAGACCCACCGGGTCGTGGGTGGCGCGATGGCGCGCCACGGCCTCCTCGTACAGCCCGATCGCCGACTCGGTGTCGCCCCGGCACATGGCGATCATCCCGGAGTAGAGCGCGACATAGCCGAGGATCGCCTCCTGCCGCAGCCGGGCGCCGAGCTCCCGGCACTCCGCCAGCATGGCGGTGGCCGCGTCGATATCGGACTGGATGATGGCCAGCCAGCCGTCGGTCCACAGCGCGCGGGCGCGCGCCTCGGTCGGCTCGGGGCACAGGACCAGGCCCCGGTCCAGCCAGCCGCGCCCCTCGGTGAGGTAGTAGCTGGTGATCCAGTGGTAGAGCAGATCGGTCGCGATGCCGAGCCCGGCCGCCGCCTGCCCCGGCTCGGCGAAGCTGTACTCCAGCGCGGTGCGCAGATTGGCGTGTTCCTGCTGGAGCCGGGTGAACCACGGCACCTGTGAGGGGCCGAACAGCTCGGCGCGTGCCGTGGCCGCCAGCCGCTGGTAGTAGTCCCGGTGGCGGCGCAGCCGTACCGCCTCCTCCCCGGCCGCGGCGAGCCGTTCCCGGCCGTAGTGGCGCAGGGTGTCCAGCATCCGGTAGCGCACCGCCTTCGGATGGTCCTCCCGGATCAGCACCGACTTGTCCACCAGCCCGGCCACCAGGTCCAGGACCTCGTCGCGGTCGATACCGTCCCCGCCGCACACCGCCTCGGCCGCCTCCAGGTCCAGGCTCCCGGCGAACACCGAGATCCGGGCCCACATCAGCTGCTCCTTGCCGGTGCACAGGTCGTAGCTCCAGTCGACGAGCGACCGCAGCGTCTGGTGGCGCGGCAGAACCGCCCGTGAGCCCGTGGTGAGCAGCCGGAACCGGTCGTCCAGCCGGTCGAGCAGCTGCTGCACGGACAGCGCCCGCAGCCGTACCGCCGCCAGTTCGATGCCCAGCGGAATGCCGTCCAGCTGGCGGCAGACCCCCTCCACCGCGTCCCGGTTGGCCTCGGTGACGGCGAACCCGGGCAGGATGGCGCCGGCCCGCTCCACGAACAGCCGCACCGCGTCGCACTGGGCCAGGGACGCGACGGACAGCCGGGGGCCCTCGGCGTCCGGCAGCGCCAGCGCCGGGACGGGCAGCGTCTGCTCACCGGCCGTGCCCAGCGCCTGCCGGCTGGTGACCAGGACGCGCAGCAGCGGGGCCTCGCGCAGCAGCCGACCGGTGAGCAGCGCACACGCCTCGACCAGCTGCTCGCAGTTGTCCAGCAGGATCAGCGCCTGCTTGTCCCGCAGATGGTCCACCAGGGCCTCGACCGCGGGCCGGGAGGAGTGGTCCCGCAGCTCCAGCGCCTCGCTCACGCTCTGCGCCAGCAGCCCGGGATCGGCCAGCGCGGCCAGCTCGACCAGCCACACCCCGTCCGGGAACGCCCGGCGCGCGTCCTCGGCCACCCGTAGCGCCAGCCGGGTCTTGCCGACCCCGCCCACCCCGGTCAGGGTCACCAGCCGCGAGGCGGACAGCATCCGCTTGACCTCGGCCGTCTCATGCCGACGTCCCACAAAGCTCGTCACCTCGGCCGGCAGCCTTCCGGTGTGCCGACCGTTCGAGGTGCCTGATGCCACCGCGCTCATGGATGCCTCGAACCAGTCCCGGCCCCCAGGCCTCGCGCGCTCGGACCGGGCCGACGCTTCCAGGCTCACACTTTCCCTTAGGGATGTGTAGTGATGTGTGGTGATGTGTCGTCTATCGGAGTCGTGCAGGAGTTCGTGGATCGAATGTGTGACCTTTCCGCAGGCCTCTCGTTGACCGGATGACAGCTCCACGGACTGGGAAGAGGGGACCGGTGAGCCGGAAGCTGCCGCTCGGCAAGGGTGAGACGGCCCGCACCGCCTGTGCCCGTGGCCTGCTGCGTACCGGCGTGGTGGAGAAGACCGGCGAGGTGCTGTCGGCCGCCGTGCTGGCCGAGTGGGTGGGCTGGGCTGCGGATCTGGCCTCCGTCATGACTGCCGGGCTGCTGGCCGCGCACTGGAACGTCGCTGACGTGGGCAGGCTGGCCTCGGGTGTGGACGCCGGGGGCAGGGCACTGCCGTCGAACGCGTGGATGGCGCTGCGGCGTCTGGGCTGGACCGTCGAGGTGGGCGAGGGCGTCAAGGTCAATGACCGCATTGTGCGCATGGCGCAGGAACAGGCCGGGCGCACGCTGCGGTCGGCGGCATGGCGGGCCGATCTGACCGCGGGAGTCCTCGCGGCGTGGCCTTGCGACCCGGGCAGGCGCACCCCGGGCGAGTGGGACGCCGTCCGTGAGGCGATCCCGGACGGCTGGCACCTGCCGTCCGGCGTGATCAGGTCCCGGATCCGGCAGATCGCCGCCTTTGCGCGTCAGTACGGTCGGTTGCCGGCCGACGTGTTCGAGCTGGAGGCCGCACTCAGGCGGCGCGGATGCTGCTGTTGTCCGTGCGACGGGCAGCAGGCCACCCTCGCCAGTTGGCATGAAATGGGGAGAATGGCATTAATGCATCATTTGAGCCGTATGGTGGGGCGGGCGAGCGAGCTGTCCGAAGCCCGGAGGCTGCTCGGACGTACGCGGCTGCTCACCCTCACCGGCGTCGCGGGGGTCGGCAAGAGCCGGCTGGCGCTGGGCGTGGCCGACGTGGTGCGCGGGGACTTCCCGGACGGCGTGTGGACGGCCGAGCTCGCCGCGCTGGAGGACCCGAACCTGCTCCCGCAGACCGTCGCGAGCGCGGTGGGGCTGCGCGACCAGGCCGCCCGGTCCGCGGTGGACGTGCTGGGCGACCATCTGCGCGACAAGCGGGCGCTGCTGCTCCTCGACAACTGCGAGCACCTGATCGAGCCCTGCGCACTCCTCGCCGACCGCCTGCTGCGCCGGGCGCCTCGGCTGTGTCTGCTGGTCACCAGCCGCGAGCCGCTGCGGGTGGAGGGGGAGGCGGTCCTGTGGGTGCCCTCGCTGCCCGTGCCCGAGCCGCATCTGCGGCACAGCCCCCAGGCGCTGGCCCGCTACCCGGCGGTCCAGCTCTTCGTGGCACGCGCGGCGCGGGTGTCGCCCTCGTTCACCCTCGACGCGCACAACGGCGACGCCGTGGCCCTGCTGTGCGGGCGGCTCGACGGCCTCCCGCTGGCCATCGAACTGGCCGCGGTCGGGCTGCGGACCCTCAGCCCCGAGCAGGTCCTGGACCAGCTGGACCAGTGGCTGGAGCCCGTGGCGGGGAAGGCTGCGGCGGGGGAGTCCATGGCGGAGGAAGCCGGTGCGACCCGCGCCCGCCACCGGACCCTGGGCGCGGCCGTCGACTGGAGCTTCGACCTGTGCTCCCCGGCCGAGCGGACCCTGTGGGCCCGGGTGTCGGTGTTCGCCGGGGACTTCGGCCTGCCGGCGGCGGAGGAGGTGTGCGCCGGCGACGGCGTCGACCGCGAGGACGTGCTCGACCTGGTGGCCGGGCTGGTCGACAAGTCGATCCTGGTGCGGGAGGAGCGCGGCGACGAGGTCCGCTACCGGCTGCTGGAGACGATCCGGCGGTACGGCCGGGCGCGGCTGGCCGGATACGGGCAGGCGGCCGCGTTGCGGCGGCGCCACCGCGACTGGTACCGCGCCCTGGTGCACGAGGCCGAGCGGCAGTGGCTCACCGCGCGGCAGGAGGAGTGGCTGACCCGGCTGCGCGGCGAACTGGCGAACCTCCGTACGGCCCTGGAGTTCTGCTGTGCCGAGCCCGGCGAGGCCCGCGCGGGGCTGGAGATAGCCGCGGCGCTGTGGCCCCACTGGATCTGCGGCGGCAGCCTCGCCGAGGGCCGCCACTGGCTCGAACAGGCACTGTGGCTCGCCCCCGAGGACAGCGTGGCCCGCGGTACGGCGCTGTGGGTGGACGCGTGGCTCGCGGCGCTCCAGGGCGACACGGCCTCGGCGCTGCCCCGGCTCGACGAGTGCCGCGAGCTGGCCCTGCGGCTCGGGCACGAGCCCACCCTGGTCCGCGCCACCCAGCACCGCGGCGCGCTCGCGCTGTACGAGGGCGACTTCCCGCGGGCGATCCGCCTCATCGAAAAGGCGCTGGAGGGCCACCGCGCCGCCCGCGACCGCAACGGCATGATGACCGCCCTCTACCAGCTGACCATGGCCTGCGCCCTGTCCGGCGACGCCCGCGCGGCGGTCTACGGCGAGGAGTGCCTGGCGCTGTGCGAGGCCGCCGGGGCCCAGTGGGCCCGCTCGTACGCGCTGTGGGCGCTGGGCCTGCACACCTGGCACCGCGGCGACCGGCGGCGCGCGACCGCCCTGGTACGGGACGCCCTGCGGACCCGCTGGGTGGTGCGCGACGGGTGGGGGATGGCGCTGTGCCTCGAGGTGCTGGCCTGGACCGCGGCGTTCGGCGGGCAGCCCGGGCACGGCGCGCGGCTGCTGGGCGCGGCGGACGCGATGTGGAGTTCCCTGGGCGCCTCGCCCTCGGGGTTCCGGCACCTGGCCGCCGTACACGACGAGGTCGCCACCCGGCTCCGCACCGACCTGGGGACCCGCGCGTACGCCGCCGCGTACCGGGCGGGGGCCCGGCTGACGGCCGACGAGGCGGCGGCCACCGCCCTGCACGACCCGCCCCGTCTCCGCCCCCACGGCCGCAGCGCGGCCTCGGCCGGAGCGTGAGCGGTCGGCCGGGGGCGCGGTGGCTCGCCTCGTCCTTACGTCTGCGGTCGCCACATCCGCGGTCGTCGCGGCCTCAGCCGGAGCGTGAGCCGCCCGCGGGGCGAGAGGGGCCGGCGCGCCCCGTCTTCACGGGCCCGCCCGGGCCGCGCCGGGCCGCCGGGCCCTGCCGGCCCGCGGTGCGGCGCCGGTGGGTGCACTGGGCCCCGTCGGACCGCAGGACCGTGGCGCGGGGCGGGGTGGGGCCCGCTGGGCCCGTCCCCTTGCGGTCTCGCGCGGATTCGACCGGCCTGTGAGCCGCCCGAGCGGGGCATGGGGGGAGGGGCCGCCCCGCCTGCGTGGCCGTCGCGCAGCTCAGCCGAGGCGTGGGCCGCCCGGGCGAGGCGTCGGTGCGTACGCCGGCCGTCATGCGGAGACGGCCAGGAGACGACAGGGGAGCCGGCTGGGGAGATGTCCCTGCCGGACGGTGGCCGGGGGTGATGGGATCGCGGGGGCGCCTTCTGGGCCACGGCCGCCGGGGCCCGCGCGGCGTGGGGTCGAGGGGATCTCGCGGCGCGTCCGGGGCGCGCGACCGCCGGGACGGCGCTCCGCAGCCGCGGATCGGGTACCCATGTGGGGATTTCTCCCCTCCCCGGGAGATCCGCCCGGACGCATGCTGGGGGTCGTCTCGATTCCGGATTCCGCCGGAAGTCGGCGGAAGATCGAAGGCCCCAGCCATGTGTGATCATCATCCTCCCTGTCCGCCCGCCGACGCCACAGACCACGACTCGGCGCGTCTCGTGGCGACCCACCCCGAACAAGGGTGGAGCCTCCTGTGCAATGGTGTGGTGATCTTCGCGGACACGGGTGAACTGCTCCCCGACGGACGCGTCATCCCCGCCCCCCGTAGCTGCCCGGACCAGGCCGCATGAACGCCCCCACGGTGGCCCTGGCCGCGCAGCCAGGCACCCTCCGCCGCCCGGTGCGGCGTGGTGCCCGCGTCGCCGACCGCGGGATCTCCTGGGTGCTGCCGCGCCATCCCTCCTCGGTGCCCAGCGCCCGTCGGCTGGTCCTGTCACAGCTGGCCGTGTGGGCGCTCGCGGGATCAGCGGACGATGCCGAACTGCTGGTCAGCGAGGTGGTCACCAACGCGCTGCGCTACACCGGCGGGTCGGTCCGGCTGACGCTGTGCCTGTGTCCCGCGGACGGCGCCCTGCGCTGTGAGGTGGAGGACGCCGACCCCACGCCCCCGCAGTCGCGCCAGGCCTGCGAGGACGACGAGGGCGGCCGAGGTCTTTACATGATCGATCTGCTGGCCCGCTCATGGGGCAGCCACCGGACCGGGACGGGCAAGACCGTGTGGTTCGAACTGCACGTCCGCCCCGGCGCCGGCCAACATCGGCACGCCGACACATCTGACCTGCGACGAAAGGAGATGCCATCGGACGCTACAGCGCATACACGCACTCCGTGATGCCGAAACGGCCCGGGGACCGGAAGGTGAGTGCCCTCCACCGCGACTTCCGTCCCCGGGCCTCGACATGCCCGCACTCGCCGTAGCGCGAACACCGATTCCGTGGGACATCACCAATCACTGTCGCATCGGTTGATCACCTTTGTATCACTCGTGTAGTCTCATCATCGCAGTGAGTAGCACACTTTCCGGCTTATCGCAGCGAGTTGGGGCGTGAGGGGGCTACTGTGATGGACCGGACCGACGACTCCTGGTTACCAGTCACCCTAATCGGGCGCGCCGATGAACTGGCGGCGCTGAGGGATCATGCCGAGGCGGCGCGCTCCGGACGCGCCGGTCTTGTGATCCTCTCCGGCCCGGCGGGTATCGGCAAGACGACTTTGCTGCACGCCTTTGTGAACGGCGGGGCGTGCCAGGGCATGACCGTGCTCCACGGCCGGTGCGGCGAGGTCGTGACCAACGCGGGCTACGGCGGCGTACGAGCCCTGTTCGGCAGCTTGGGGCTCACCGAGTCCGGGGACGAAGGCGTTCACGAGTCCTCGCTGCTGAAGGGCAGTGCCGGCCGTGCGCTGCCCGCCCTGCGGCCCGCCCCCGCCGAGGAGGAGCCGGGCACGGCGGCGACCGTCTATCCCGTGCTCCACGGGCTCTACTGGCTCACGGTCAACCTGACGGCGCGCGGCCCGCTGGTGCTGGTTCTGGACGACGCCCACTGGTGCGACGAACGGTCGCTGCGCTGGATCGACTTCCTGCTGCGCCGCGCGGACGATCTGCCGCTGCTGGTGGTGCTGGCCCAGCGCACCGAGGCCGAACCGGCCGCCCCCGGCGCGCTCGCGGACATCGCGGCCCAGTCCCGCTCCACGGCGATCCGCCTGGAGCCGCTGACCGACGACGGGGTCGGGGAGATGGTCGGGCGGGTCTTCCCGACGCCCGACCATGTCCTCGACCCCGCCTTCGTCGAGCGCGCCGCCGCCGTCTCCGGGGGCAACCCCCTGATGCTCGCCAAGCTGCTCAGCGAACTGCGGTCCATGGGGGCCTCGCCGGACGAGAAGAGTTTGGGTGCGGTCGCCGAAGTGGGCCAGGGCGTGGTCGCGCTGTCCGTACGCGCCCTGATGGGCCGCCTTGCCCCCTGGGTGCGCGATGTGGCCACCGCGATCGCGGTGCTCGGCGAGGAGGGCGGGGAGCACGTCGGGGCGCTGGCCGGGGTGCCCGTCGCGCTGGTCGAGGAGGCGGTGGCGGTGTTGCGGGGCGCCGAGGTGGTGGCCCCCGACCGGGTGGATCTGGCGCATGACGTGGTGCGCTCGGCGGTGCTCGACTCGTCCGCGGCCGAGGAGTTGGGCGAGCTGCGGGCCAGGGCGGCCCTGCTGCTCAGCGACGCGGGGCGGCCCGCCGAGGAGGTCGCGGGCCAGCTTCTGCTGGTGCCCGTGGTGGACCAGCCCTGGATGCGGCGGGTCCTGCGGGAGGCGGCGGCGGGGGCCGAGACCCGGGGCGCCCCCGAGGCGGCGATCCGCTATCTGTACCGGGTCCTGGAGGCGGAGCCGCACAGCGTGTCGGCGCGCGCCCAACTGGCCAGATCGCTGGCGGAGATCAACCCGCCCGAGGCCATCGCGCTGCTGGCGGAGGCGCTGGAGCTGGCCGAGGACGTACGGGTGAGGGCGACCCTTGCCGTGCAGTTCGGGCTCGCCTGTCTGACCGTGCAACAGGCGCCCGCCGCCGTACGGGTGGTCGGCGAGGTCCTGGACGCGCTGGAGGCCGAGCTGGGGTCCGACCCCCACCCCGATCCCGCGGACCGTGAGTTGCGCGCCCTGGTCCAGTCGGTGCTGCTGATCACCGGGTGCGACGAGAAGGCGACGATCGCCGCCGTCCGCGGCCGTTTCGCGCGGATGGCCGCCCCGGCCGGGGACACCCCGGCGCAGCGCCAGACGCTGGCCATGATGAGCGTGCTGACGGCGATGGACGGGCGTTCGGCGGAGCGGGCGGTGCGTCAGGCCCGGCGCGCGCAGCGGGTGTCGGACGCCGCGACCGGCACCCTGCCGCTGATCTTCTCCGCGTTCACGCTCGGCCTCGCCGACGACGCCCAGGGCTCGCTTGAGGCGCTGGACCTCTCGCTGCGCTACAGCCAGGAGAACGCGGCGGTGTGGACGTATGTGCTCGGGCTGTCCACCCGCTCCGTGATGCTGCACACGATGGGCGAGATCCCCGACGCCCTGGCGGACGCCCAGACGGCGGTGGAGATCATCGCCGAGGAGCGGTGGAGCGGCAATGTGACCATGCCGCAGACGGCGCTGGCCACCGCGCTCGTCGACCGCGGTGAGCCGGAGCAGGCCGAGGCGCTGCTGGAGCGGATCGCCCGGCCGAATCTCGACGGCTTCGTGATGGAGTACCACTGGTATCTGATGGCTCGGGCTCGGGCTCGGTGGGCGCTGGGCGACGGCGAGACGGCGCTTGGCCTGTTTCTCGACTGCGGCAGGTCCCTGGAGGAGACGGGGATCACCAACCCGGCGTTCGCGCCCTGGTGGGCCGAGGCGGCCTGTCTGCTCGCGGAGCGGGGGCGCCCCGAGGAGGCCGGGGATCTCGTCGAGTGGGGCGCCGGGCTGGCCCGCCGCTGGGGGACTTCCCGCGCGCTGGGGCTGGCCGCGCTCGCCCGGGGGGTGACCACCCAGGGGCGTCCGGGCGTCGAACTGCTCGCCGAGTCGGTCGAGTTGCTGTCCCGGTCGCCCGCGCGGGCCGAGCACGCCCGGGCCGAGTATCTGCTGGGCGGGGCGCTGCTGGAGGCGGGCGACCAGCGCGGCGCCCGGGAGCATCTGCGGACCGCCGCCGACCTCGCCTGGCGTTGCGGGGCGCTCGGGCTCGCCCGGGAGGCCCGGCGGCGGCTGGTGGCCTCCGGTGGGCGGATGCGGGAGATCACCACCTCGCCGGTCGATCTGCTGACCGGTATGGAGCGTACGGTCGCCAATCTCGCCGCGGCCGGGGCGGGCAACCGTGAGATAGCGGAGTCGCTGTTCGTCACGGTGCGTACCGTGGAGATGCATCTGACCGGCGTGTACCGCAAGTTGAGCGTCAGTCAGCGCGCCGAGCTCGGCGCCGCGCTGCGCTCCCCGACCGCCTCGGGCCCCCAGGCGCCCGCCTGGGTCTCCGCATCCCGCGGGAGGCGCTGAGCGGTGAGCCCCGTCGTCCGGGCTCGCCCCGACTATAAACGCGGTGTATAGTGCGCGCCATGCAGCCCCCCGGCCTCCCGCTCCTCGGGCGGGAACCTGAGCAAGAGGTTCTGGCCGAGGCCGTCAGCGGCCTGACCGCGCGGCGCCCGGCGGTGGTCACCCTCAGCGGTACGGCGGGCTTCGGGCAGAACGCGCTGCTGCGGTGGGCGGTCGGGCTCGCCGAGGACCGCGGTCTGCGCGTGCTGAGCGCCCGGGGCACCCCCGGCGAGAGCGATCTGCCGTACGCGGCGGTGACCCAACTGCTGGGCCCGCCCGCCGACACCGCATCCGCCGATGCCGCATCCACCGACACCGCATCTGAGGGCCCGCCCGGGTGCGAGGGGCCGTTGCCGGGCCTGGCCGAACTGCTGCGCACGGCATGGGACCGGCCGACGCTGCTGGCCGTGGCGGACCTCCAGTGGCTGGACCCCGACTCGCTGCACTGGCTCCAGGCGCTGGTGCGGCGGCTGCCCGGGGCGCCGATCGCGGTGCTGGCCGGCGCCATCGGCCCCGTACCGCTGGCCGATGCCCTCCCGGGGCCCGTCGCCGTGTCCCGGCTGTCGCTACCGCCGCTGGGCCCCGCCCAGGTCGCCGCCGCGGTGACCCTGGTGTGCGGCGGCCAGAGGCAGGAACAGTTCACCGCGGTCGCGGCCGAGGCCACCAGGGGCAACCCGGCGGTGCTCCACGACGCGCTGCGCCGCTTCGCCGACACCGGACATGAACCGGCCGACGCCCGGGTGCCCCAACTGCGCGCGATCGTGGCCGCCGCCACCGCCGACCACGCCACCCGCGCGCTGCGCGGTCTGCCCGCCCCGGCGGTCGCGGTGCTGCGCGCCCTCGCCGTCTGCGGCGACCTGCTGGACTTCCCCCTCGTCTGTACGCTCGCCCGGCCGCGCCCGGAATACGAGGCGGGGCTGCGCGAGACGCTGGAGGCGACCGGGCTCACCGCCCCCGGCCCCGGCGCGGCGCTGCGGCTGACCGGCCCGGAGGTCCGGGCCCGGGTGCTGGAGGAGATGCCCGCCGACGAGCGGGCCGATCTGTACGCGCGCGCCGCGGAACTCGCCCACCGGGCCGCCGTGGACGACGCGGACATCGCCCGGCTGCTGCTCACCGCCCGCCCGATCGGGGCGCCCTGGGCCGTTCACGTACTGCGCCGCGCCGGGGCCGACGCGCTGCGCGCCGCCGACCATGTCCGGTCGAGCGCCTGCCTGGCCCGCGCGCTGGAGGAGCCGCTGGACCGCGAGCAGCGGGCCTGGCTGAGCCTTCGGCTGGCCGCCGTCGAAGTGCTGGAGGCGCCGGAGGCCGGGGACCGCCGGTTCGCCGCGGTCCTCCGGTCACCGGACGCCGATCTCGCCGGGGCACGGCTGCGCGCCGCGGACCTGGCGCTGGCCCGCGGCGGCTCCGACGTCGTACGCCAGGCGCTGACGGACGCCCTGCCCGCCGCGCGGGGCGGTGAACGCAGCGCCCTGACCGCCCTGTTCTGGCTCGCCGAACTGGGCCGCCACGACGACACCGACCTGCTGCTGCACGAGGTCCCCCCGCTCCCCGCCCACCCGTCCTCACCCGCCCAGGCCGGGGCGCGCGCCTGGCAACTGGCCCTGCTCGGCGAGGACCTGCTCACCACCAGAGCGCTGGCCCGCAGAGCCTTCGCCGGCCCCGCCGACGAGGGTGGGCTGTTACTGCCCCGGCTGGCGGCCTGCCGGGCGCTGTGCCTGGCAGACGACATGGACGAGGCCGGGCTGCGGCTGGACGAACTGCTCACCGAGGCCCGGCGCGACCATGCCCGCGCCGCCGCCTCGCTGGTGCTGACCGGGCGCGGCGATATGAACCTGCGCCGCGGCCGGCCCGATCTGGCGGAGCGGGATGTCGCCGCCGCCGAGCGGGCCCTGCCGCACACCCATCTGCACCCCCTCTACGCCCCCTACGCGCGGGCCGTACGGATCCTCGTCGCGCTGGAGAGCGGCGACCGCAAGCAGACCGCCGCGCTCATGGCCCTGCCCGACCCCGACGCGTCGTGGAACACCATGGCAGGGGCCCATCTGCTGTTCGCCAGGGCGCTGGTGGACATCGCCGACGGCAAGCCCGTCGAGGCGATCGACCTGCTGCTCGCCGCCGGCCGGCGGCTGCTGCGCCTCCAGTACGTCAACCCGGCCCTGCTGCCCTGGCGTTCGATGGCCGCCCGGGCCTGCCATGCGCTCGGCCACGACCAGGAGGCACACCGGCTCAGCCGCGAAGAGCTCGCGCTGGCCCGGCGCTGGGGCGCGCCGAGCGCCGTCGGCTGGGCCGAGCTGGGCATCGGACGGGTGGCCCGCGAGGGACGGGCCGCCAGGCTGCGCGAGGCCGTGCGTACCCTCCGAGCCGCCTCCGACAACATGGCCTACATCGGGGCGCTGATGGAGCTGGCCACCGTGGAGCTGGACGCGGGGCGGCGGCGGGCCGCGGAGCCCCTGATCGCCGAGGTGTCCCGGCTCACCTCGGCCCATCCCGGCAGCAGACCGGCCGCGCGGGCCCGCGCACTCGCCCAGCGGCTCGGCCGACCGCCCACGGCCGCGGTCCGCGGACTGCACCCCGCCTGGGCCGCGCTGTCCGACGTCGAGCGGCGCACCGCCACCCTCGCGGGCCTCGGGCACGGCAACCGGGACATCGCCGACATGCTCTCGGTCACCACCCGCACGGTGGAGCTGCGGCTGAGCGGGGCGTACAAGAAGCTGCGGATCAGCGGCCGGGCCGAACTGCGTGACATGGTGCGCTTGATGGAGGGCTACGACACGGATGTTGCATGAGCGGGGCGCCGAACTGGCGCAGATCACCAGCGCGTTACGGGCTGCCCGCGAGGGCAGGCCGTCCCTCGTCCTGCTGACCGGCCCGCTCGGCATCGGCCGGTCCGCGCTGCTCCAGCGGCTGCCCGCGCGAGCCGTGAACGAGGCCGAGGACGACGTACGGGTGCTGCGCGCCAACGCCGCCCCGGTGGAACAGGACTTCGCCCTCGGCGTGGTGCGCCAGCTGTTCGACAGCCTGCTCGCGGGCGCCCCCAGGGAGCTGAGCGAACGCTGGACGCGCGAGAGCGCGTGCTTCGCCACCCTGGCCCTCGCCGATGAGGACATGCCCGCCGACGACCGCCCCACCGCCGCCTACGAACCGGCGCTCAGCGGTCTGCTTTCGCTGCTGGAAAGCGTCAGCGCCGACGGCCCGCTGCTGATCCTGGTCGACGACCTGCAGTGGGTGGACACCCCCTCGCTGCGCTGGCTGGCCTACCTGGCCAAGCGGCTGCGGGGGCTGCGCGCCGTCGTGGTGTGCACCCTGCGCGACGGGGAGCCCCGCGCCCGGCACCCCCTGCTGAGCGAGGTCGTGGAGGCCGCGACACACCGACTGCGCCCCCGTCCGCTGTCGTCCGCGGGCACCGCGGCGTTGATCCGCGACCACTTCGGCGAGCCGGGCGACGAGGAGTTCATCCGGGCCTGCCACGAGACCTGCGCCGGCGGCCCGTTGTCGCTGACCGCTGTGGCGCTGGACCTGGCGGCCGCCGGTCACCGGCCGACCGCCGACCGGGTCGGCGCGGTCCGCGCGGCCCGCCCCGCGGACCTGCGCGAGCGGCTGGCCAGGTGCGTACGCCTGCAGCCGGCGCCGGTACGCCACCTGGCCGCCGCGATCGCGGCCCTCGGCGAACCGGGCGACCCGGCACTCGTCCCCCGGCTGGCCGGCCTGGACCCGATCGACTACGCGGCGGCGCTGCGCGACCTGCACGCGCTGGGGCTGGTCGCCGACGAGCGGGAGCCGCGGTTCGTCCACCCCGTCGTGGCGGACGCCGTCCACTCGTCGCTGTCCGTCGCGGAGCGGGAGTGGCTGCACGACCACGCGGCGGAGCTGCTGTACCGCGCCGGGCGCTCCGACGAACAGGTCGCCGCCCAGCTGATGGCGGGCGTCACCTCCCGCCACGACTGGTCGGTCGGCGTGCTGCGGGCCGCCGCGGACGTCGCGCTGCGCCGGGGCGCCCCCGAGGTCGCCGTACGCTATCTGCGGCGCGCCCTGCTGGACGCCTCCCTGCTGGGCGAGGGCCGGGCCCGGCTGCTGATCGACCTGGCCACCGCGGAGCGCGGCCTCGACCCGGTGGCGTGCGAACGCCATATCTCCCAGGCGATCCCGCTGCTCCCCACGCCCGGCCACCGGGCCGCCGCGGCGCTGCGGCTCACCCCGGCCGCCATGGGCCTGCTGCGGCCCTCCGCCGTCGATCTGCTGCGGCAGGTCGCCGACGAGCTCGGCCCGCCGGACGCGCTGGGGGGAGCGGCGCGCGAGGTGGCCCTGCGGCTGGAGGCACGGCTGCGCCAGAGCGGCATCGACGACCCGGCGGAGCTGGCCTCGGCGGTGGAGCGGCTGTACAGGATGGGGGAGGAGCCGCCGACGGCCACGGCCGCCGAGCGCGAACTGGTCGCGGTGCTGGTCAGCGCCGCCACACTCACCTGCAGACTGCCCGCGGACGAGGTCACCCGGCTGGCGATGCGCCTTCTGGAGCGCGAACCGGTCGCGTCGGCGCGGGTGTACTCAGCGCTGCCGCTGGCCACCGTCGCGCTGGTCGCCGCCGACTCCGTGGACGCCGTCGGCTCCTGGCTCTCCGTCGAGCAGCGGATCGGCCGGTCGCGCGCCGCTGTCACGGTCGGCACCGTCGTCGATGGGTTTGGCCACCTGGAGCAGGCGATGGTGCTCATGGCGCGCGGCCGGCCGACCCTGGCCCACGCCCATGCCGAGCTCGCCCTGCGGCTGTCCGACGCCCACTGGCATGAACTCGGCGTGGCCGCCACCATCGCGCTCGTCCGCACGGCCCTGGAGATCGGCGACCCCGCGCTGAGCGAGCGGGTGCTCGACGAGGCCTCACGGCGCTCCTCCTCCTGTCTGCCCCTGGCGGCGGCGGTGCAGTTCCTCGGCGCGTCCGTGGACGCCCACCGCGGCCGCTGGTCCGCCGCCGTGGAGACCCTGATGGCCTGCGGCCGCCGGCTGGAGTCGGCGGGCTGGCGCAACCCGGTGCTGTTCCCATGGCGGCTGCGCGCGGCCGGCCTGTACCAGCGTCTTGGCGACTCCCGCTCGGCGCTCGCGCTCGCCGAAGAGGACCGGCTGCGGGCCGAGGAGTGGGGCGCGCCGGTCGCCATGGGCCGGGCGTTGCGGCTCAAGGGCATGCTGCTGGGCGGCGAGACGGGCGAGGACCTGCTGCGCGAGGCGGTCGGCGTGCTGCGCGGCTCGGCCAACGAACTCGAACTGGCCCGCGCCCTGCTGCTGTTGGGCGGGCGCCTGGAAGGCCGACCGGAGGCCGAGGACATGCTGCGGGAGGCGGCGGCGCTGGCCGCCGAATGCGAGGCGCCGTGGCTGGTCGAACGGGCCCGCCGCGGCGGCGGGGACGGCACCGTCCGGCTGGAGGACGCGCTGACCCGCACCGAGCGGCGGGTGGTGATGCTGGCCGGCCGGGGACTGACGAATATGGAGATCGCCGGAGAGCTGGGCGTCACATCCCGCGCTGTCGAGAAGCACTTGACGAATTCTTATCGCAAGCTGAACGTATCCGGGCGGCGTGAACTCATCGCCGCCCTGCCGCGGCTGCAGGCGGTCAAAGGAAGTTAACGCCGCTAATGCTCCGCCGCTCGCCGTGACCCCACGGGTCTCGCGCGGCGCCCCCGCACCCCGGGGCGGGGGGCTGCGCCCCCACATCCGGTGCGGCGCCCGCCCTGTCTCGGGGAGGCAACCTCCTTGCCAGGTCAGCGCGTTGGGATATGGTTCGATGCGCCCGACGGCGACACCGAACCGAACCACCGAAACCGTGGCCCGCGGACCGAACCATCCGCCGTACGCACCACAGGATTTGCGGCGCGCCGTCAGCGGACGTTGACTCGCCCGTCCGGGGCTACCTAGTCTCCGAACCGAAATATCAAATTGCACGACCAGTATTTCGTTCCCCGTGATTTCCGGGGGAACGGATCCCTGAAGGGACGGCAGGCCATTGGCGATTCCCGCGCCCGCAGACACAGTGATATCCCACGACGCAGGACGTGATCAGCTCGAGTACGCCGACCTCCTCGGGCAATTCGACCAGCCAGGCGCGTGTGTGGCCCGCCTCGACCCCAACCTGCTCGTCCAGCAGGCGAACCAGGAGTTCTTCCGGCAGTTCGGTGGCTCCTCCGCGGAAGTGTGCGGCCGCGCCTTCTGCGATCTGGCCCACCCCAGCCTGCGGCAGCCGCTCAGGCATCAGCTCGGCCGGCTCGTCGACGGCTCCCGCCGCCGGTTCGCCACCCATGTCGTCGCCTTCGCGGCCGAGGGCACGCCGTTCACCAGCGCGCTCACGGCCGTCCCGGTGCGCGGGGAGACCTCCCGCGTCGCCTCGATCCTGGTCGTGATGCGCTCCGCGGCGGGCTTCGAGGGCGCGGACGTCGTCACCCCGCACAAGAAGGTCCTCACCGAGATCGAGGCCCGCATCCTGGAAGGCATCGCCGCCGGGGTCTCGACCGTCCCGCTGGCGTCCCGGCTCTACCTCAGCCGCCAGGGGGTCGAGTACCACGTGACGCGGTTACTGCGGAAGTTGCGGGTGCCCAACCGGGCCGCTCTCGTCTCCCGCGCCTACTCCATGGGGGTGCTCGAAGTGGGCTCCTGGCCCCCGAAGGTCGTCCAGGACTTCATCAAGTGATGCGACGCCACCGGTTTCCTTCGCCGAGTTCCTTCGTCAGGCTCCTTCGCCGGGCTCCGCGCATGCGCCGCCGTGCGCGCCGGTGAGCGACTTCGCTCATGGAAATCGACAAATCGGTCAGTGGTTGATCGGATCTTGTCACGCTCCCGCATTCGTGCGCATAGTTGTGCACCTTCTTCCTCGGAGCGTGGAACATGACGAATGCGTTGCGAAGAGCCCGGGCCACCATGGGCGTCATCGCCGCCGGCGCGGCCCTCGCGCTGCTGGTGGGCGTGGCGCCGGCCCAGGCCCGTACGCCGGGCGGCGCGGCGGGCGCGCGCGAGCGGGCCGGGGCGGCCGTCGACGCGATGATGGGCTTCTACGACCGGCAGAGCGGGCGTTGGGACCCCGACGCGCCCTGGTGGCAGTCGGGCAACGCGCTCCAGGCCCTGCTCGACTACATGGCCAAGACCGGCTCCAGGAAGTACCTGGCCGAGGCCGAGCACACCGTCGAGGTCCAGCGCGCGCCCCTGCCCTGGTGGCCGGAGGGCGGCGGTGAGTTCCGGGCCGACTCCACCGACGACACCGGGTGGTGGGCGCTCTCCATGGTCCGGATGTACGACCTGACGCGCGACCGCTCATACTTGGACATCGCCAGGACCGACGAGGCGTACATCCGCGGATACTGGGACGACGTCTGCGGCGGCGGGGTGTGGTGGGACATCCCCGGCAAGACCTACAAGAACGCGATCAGCGTCGAGCTCTACATCAAGCTGCTCGCCTCCCTGCACAACCGGATCCCCGGGGACAAGGTCTATCTCAAGCGCGCGCTCGAGGCCTGGGCCTGGTTCCGGGACAGCGGGATGATCAACGGCGACCACCTGGTCAACGACGGGCTGCGGACCCAGTCGGGCGACTGCTCGAACAACGGCGGCACCACCTGGACGTACAACCAGGGCGTGATCCTGGGCGGCCTGGCCGAGCTGTACCGGGCGACCGGGGACCGCTCGCTGCTGGCCGACGCCCGGAAGATCGCCGACGCCGTGATCGCCGACCCGTCCCTGTCCCCGGGCGGAACCGTGACCGAGCCCTGCGAGGCGGCCGGCGACTGCAACGCCGACCAGGGCTCGTTCAAGGGCATCTTCGCGCGCAACCTCGACGAGTTGGACGACGTACTGCCCGGCCACCCGTACCGTGGCTATCTGCTCGCCCAGGCCAGGTCCGCGTACGCGCACGACCGCGACGGCAAGGACCGGTACGGCCTGCGGTGGGCCGGGCCGTTCGAGGACGCGAGCGTCAGCATCGGCACCCAGGACTCCGCCGTGTCCCTGCTGACCGCCGTGCTGTGAGCGCCCCGGCGCGGCCCGGGGTTCATGTGCGGGACTCCAGGTCGCGCCGGGTGTCGTCGCCGTACACCCCGTCCTCGTCGCCGCGTATCCCGTACCACAGCTGAAAGCGGGCCACGGCGGAGGCGAGGCTCTGGTCGTACTGGCCGTTGACCGAACCGCCCGTGTACACGTCCGGGATCCGCAGCAGCCGGGACTGGAGCTCGGAGACCTCGGGGCCGCTGTCCCCCAGGGACAGCACCGCGTCCTGGCCCTCGCCCTGGCCCCCCTGTCCGTCGCCGCTCGGCGGAGCGGCGGAGGCGGTGGGCGCGGCGGGGGCCGACGTACGGCCGGACGGGGTGCCGCTCTCCGGATCCGGCTGCGCCGCGGTGGATCCGTCGGCGCCGGGGATGAGCAGGACGAGCGTGAGCGCGAGGCCCGCCCCGACCGCCCCCGCGGCGGCCAGGGCGGCGGGGCGCGACCGGCGCCAGAACGGCGGCGCGGCGGGGGCGGCGTGCGCGGCGGAAGAGCCAGTTGAGTCAGTTGAGCCAGCTGAGTCGGCTGGGGCCGCGGAGGACAGCGGCTCGGCGGCCGTCCGCAGACCGAGGTCGAACTCCTCGGTGTCCGCGTCGCCGAGGTCGTATGCGCGGGGCGGCGTCCCCGCGACCAGCGGGCGGAAGAGGTCAAGGTCCTCCATCCAGCCGTCGGCCGGCGGGTCACCCTCCCGGTCGGGCTTCGCAACCGCACGGAAGATCCGGGTCGGCTCGATCACCTGCCGCCCGGTGGGCTGTTCGGGATCGGTTCCGGCAGCCATACAGACCTCCTCCTCTTGTGCGGCGCGCCGTCGAGACCGTCGACACCGTCAAGACCGTCGGGAGGAGATACGGACGGGGAGCCCGGAAGACTCAACCGGAGAAGTTGGTACAGGAAGCGCCCACGGTGATGTCGCCCGCCGGGATCGGGGGCACGGCCTTCACAGGCACAGGCCGAATGGAGGCCGCGGTGTCGCAGTCGCTGCGCTGCGCCGGGCCGTTCGCCGTCGGCTGTGCTGCCGCGGTCCCGGCGCCTCCGGCGCCGCCGAGCACCAGGACGCTCGCCGCCACCGCCATCCGGGCCTTCTTATGAGTCGTGGGCATGGGTACCTCCGTGTGGATCTGTTGGGGATGCCTGCGGATGTTTGGCTAACGAAGCTCGAGGGGGAAGGCTCCTGATCGGCCGCCCCATTCCCCCGAATGGCCGTGGCCGGGAGTCGAAGGGAGTCGAGACGATGGAACGCACCACGTGTTGTGTGGTGGGCGGCGGGCCGGCCGGGATGGTGCTCGGGCTGCTGCTGGCGCGCGCCGGGGTGGAGGTCACGGTCCTGGAGAAGCACGGTGACTTCCTGCGTGACTTCCGCGGCGACACCGTGCATCCGAGCACGCTGTCGCTCCTGGACGAACTCGGCCTCGCCGAGCGGTTCGCCGCGCTGCCGCAGCGTCATGTGCACACCATTCAGCTGCCCATCGGTCCGGGCCGCTCGCTGTTCACCGTGGGCGACATCGGCGCGCTGCCGGTCAAGTACAACTACGTCGCGATGGTCCCGCAGTGGGATCTGCTGAACCTGCTGGCGGACGAGGCCGCGCGGGAGCCCTCCTTCCGGCTGCGTATGAACACCGAGGCGACCTCCTTCCTCATGGAGCGCGGCCGGGTCGCGGGGGTGCGCTACCGCACCGCGGACGGGAGCACCGGTGAGCTGCGGGCCAACCTGACCGTGGCCTGCGACGGCCGGGGATCGCTGGCCAGGCACCTGCCCGAACTGGGGCTGCGGGAGTTCCCGTGCCCGATGGACGCCTGGTGGTTCCGGGTGCCGCGGCACGAGGGCGACCCGCGGGGGCTGGTGGGGAACGTAGGTGACCGCTTTCTGACCGCGATGATCGACCGCGGGGAGTACTGGCAGTGCGCCGCGCTGATCCCCAAGGGCACCGACGCGGCCCGGCGCGCGGCCGGTCTTGACCGGTTCATGGCCGAGTTCGCGGCGGCCGCCCCATGGCTGGCGGACCGCGCCCATGCCCTGCGGTCCTGGGACGAGGTGAAGCTGCTCGACGTACGTCTTGACCGGCTCCGCCGCTGGCACCGCCCCGGGCTGCTGTGCATCGGGGACGCGGCACACGCGATGTCGCCGGTGTTCGGGATCGGCATCAACCTCGCCGTCCAGGACGCCGTGGCCGCCGCCCGCATCCTCTCCGGGCCGCTCGCGGCGGGCGGGGGCGGGGTCGGGCTGCGCGAGGTGCGCGAGGTACAGCGCCGCAGATGGCCGACCGCCGCGGCGACGCAGACGCTGCAGCGGATCGCCCACGCCCGGGTCATCGAGCCGGTGCTGGCCGGCCGCACCCTGCTCGGCGACGGGTCCCGGCCGCCCGGGGTGGTGCGGGTGCTGAACGCGGCGCCCTGGCTGAAGCGGGCCCCTGCGTACTTCCTGGCGTACGGCGCACAGCGCGAGCGCCCGCCCGCCGCCGCCCTGCGCTGAAACGGTTCGGCACGCGCAGCGCGGAGCGGCGCGGGTCCGGCCGCTCAGTGGCCGCGGCGGGGGTACGGCCGCTCAGTGGCCGCGCAGCCGCTCCGTATCGCGCCGGTCGCGCTTGGTCGGGCGGCCGGCACCGCGGTCGCGATGGCCGACCGCGGCCACTTCCTCGCGCGGCGGCGGGGGAGGGGAGTTGTCGACGAAGCACTCTGCCGCGACGGCCGCCCCGACCCGCTTGCGCACCAGGCGTTTCACCACGACGATCCGCTCGCGTCCGGCGTGGAAGAGCCGCACCTCGTCCCCGGGCCGCACGGCGTGGGCGGCCTTGACGCGCTCCCCGTTGACGCGGACGTGGCCGCCGCGGCAGGCCGTGGCGGCCAGCGACCGCGTCTTCGTCAGCCGTACGGACCAGATCCAGCTGTCGACCCGCACCGGCGCGTTGTCTGAAGCCATGCCTGAAGCCATGTCCTGACTCTATCGGCTCCGTCCAGGGCGATACGTCCTGCTATATCCGGAATTGCTGTCTAAGGTGCGACGCATGAGCGCACACTTTGACGTCGTGGTCCTGGGGGCGGGCTCGGGCGGCTATGTCGCGGCGATCCGCGCCGCGCAACTCGGTCTGTCCGTCGCCATCGTGGAGGAGCGGTTCTGGGGAGGGGTGTGCCTGAACGTGGGCTGTATCCCCTCCAAGGCCCTGCTGCGCAACGCCGAGCTGGCCCATCTGTTCACCAAGGAGGCCCAGACCTTCGGCATCCGGGTGGACGGGCAGGTGATCCTGGACTACCAGGCCGCCTACGAGCGCAGCCGCAAGGTCGCCGACGGGCGCGTCAGGGGGATCCACTACCTGATGAAGAAGAACGAGATCCCGCAGTACGACGGCCGGGGCACCTTCACGGACGACCATACGCTGCGGATCGACCTGACAGCCGGGGGAACGGAGACCCTCACCTTCGGCCACTGTGTGCTCGCCACGGGCGCGGTCACCAATCTGCTGCCCGGCACCTCGCTCAGCGAGCGGGTGGTGACGTACGAGGAGCAGATCCTCAGTCCGGAGCTGCCCGAGAGCGTGATCATCGCCGGGGCGGGCGCCATCGGCGTCGAGTTCGCGTACATCATGCGCAGCTACGGGGTGCGGGTGACGCTGGTGGAGTTCCTGGACCGGATCGTCCCGCTGGAGGACGAGGAGGTCTCCGCGGAGCTCGCGCGCCGCTACCGCAGGCTCGGCATCGATGTGCTCACCTCCACCCGGGTCGAGGCGATCAATGACGCGGGCCCCTCGGTGAAGGTCATGGTGACCACGGGTGGCCAGCGGCAGACGCTGCAGGCCCAGGCGGTGCTGCAGGCGATCGGCTTCCGGCCCCGGGTCACCGGCTACGGGCTGGAGAACACCGGCGTCCGCTTGACCGACCGGGGCGCCATCGCCGTCGACGCGTACTGCCGCACCAGCGTGCCGCATATCTTCGCGGTCGGGGACGTCACCGCGCAGCTGATGCTCGCCCATGCGGCCGAGGCGATGGGCGTGGTCGCCGCCGAGACGATCGCGGGCGCGGAGACCATGGCGCTGGAGTACGTGATGATTCCGCGGGCGACCTTCTGTCAGCCCCAGATCGCCAGCTTCGGCTGGACCGAGGCCCAGGCCCGGGAGCTGGGCTTCGATGTCCGGGTGGCGAAGTTCCCGTTCACCGCGAACGGGAAGGCGCAGGGCCTGGGGGACCCGGCCGGCTTTGTGAAGCTCATCGGGGACGGCCGCCACGGCGAGTTGCTGGGCGGCCATCTGATCGGCCCCGAGGTCACCGAGCTGCTGCCGGAGCTGACGCTGGCGCAGCGCTGGGATCTGACCGCCCACGAGGTGGCGCGCAATGTCCATGCCCATCCCACGCTCTCCGAGGCGGTGAAGGAGGCCGTGCACGGCCTCGCGGGTCACATGATCAATATGTGAGCCGACCGGGGACCGGCCCTGGTCACACCGTCAGCGGCGGTGCAAATGTCCTAAATATGCTAAAAAGACCAGATGAAGGTGGGTTCGGCGCTACGCTCCCGCAGTGTCGCCGGACAGGCGTTCGCCCTGCTGCTGGCGATCATGGCGCTGCTCGTGGTCTCCGCGGGCGTCGTGCTGGTCCTGCAGGCCCGAAACAGCGGCGAGAACCAGGCCCGGGGCCGCTCACTCGCGGTCGCCCACTCCTTCGCCCGCGCCCCGGGAGTCCTCGCCGCCCTGAGGTCCCACGACCCCAGCGCGACGCTCCAGCCCTTCGCCCAGCAGGTCAGACGGGACGCCGGCGTCGACTACATCGTGGTGACGAGCCCGAGCGGCATCCGCTACACCCATCCCAACCCCCGCGAGATCGGCAAGCACGTCGACCGCCCCCTCTACCCGGCCACGGTGGGCCGAGCCTTCACCGACAAGGTCCCCGGCGTGACCCTCGCCGCCCCCTCCATCCGCGCGGCGGTCCCCGTCACCGACGCCAGCGGCAAGGTGATCGCCATCGTCAACGCCGGGATCACGATCCCGAGCGTACGCAGCTCGGTCGACCGCCAGCTGCCGGTCGTACTGGGATCCCTGGGTCTGGCCCTCGCGCTCGGCGCGGGCGGGGCCGCGCTGGTGAGCCGGCGGCTGCGGCTCCAGACCCGTGGCCTCGGGCCCGCCGAGATCGCCCGGATGTACGAGCACCACGACGCCGTGCTCCGCGCCGTACGGGAAGGAGTGCTGATCGTCGACGCGGAGGGAAGGCTGCTGCTTGCCAACGACGAGGCGTGCAGGCTCCTGACCCTGCCGCCCCGCGCCCAGGGGAAGCAGGTGACCGACGTGGGCCTGCCCCGGGACACCGCCGCCCTGCTCGCCTCGGGCCGGCCGGCCACCGATGAGATCCACGAGGTGGGGGAGCGGCTGCTGGCGGTCAACCAGCGCCCGACCTGGCGGCGCGGACAGCCCTGGGGCAGCGTCGCCACCCTGCGCGACACCACCGAGCTACAGGTCCTGACGGACAAGGCCGACCGGGCGCGGGAGCGCCTGGCGCTGCTGTACGACGCGGGCGTCGAGGTCGGCACCACGCTCGACATGGTGCACACCGCCCAGGAGCTGGCCCAGGTCGCCGTGCCACGCTTCGCCGATGTCGTCACCGTCGACCTGATGGAGTCGGTCCTGCGCGGCGAGGAACCCGACCTCTCCGACACCCGGACGCGCCGCGTCGCGGTCAGCGGCATTCGGGAGGACTCCCCGATGCACCTGGTGGGCGAGCGGATCGGCTCGGTGACCGTCCCCCTCACCGCGCGTGGCGTCATCCTGGGCCGGGCCGAGTTCTGGCGCTCGGCGCGCGCGGCGCCCTTCGAGGACGACGATCTCACCCTCGCCGAGGAACTGGTCAGCCAGGCGGCCGCGTATATCGACAACGCCCGCCGGACCGCGCGCGAGCACGCCACCGCACTGGCCCTGCAGCAGAGCCTGCTGCCCCGCGAGCTGCCCGAGCACGAGGCCGTCGAGGTCGCCCACCGCTATGTGCCCGGGTATGGCGGGGCGGGCGGGGACTGGTTCGATGTCATCCCCCTCTCCGGCGCCCGCATCGCCTTTGTCGTCGGCGACGTCGTCGGCCACGGTCTGCACGCCGCCGCCACCATGGGCCGGCTGCGCACCGCCGTGCACAACTTCTCCTCGCTCGACCTGCCCCCGGACGAACTGCTGAGCGCCCTCGACGAGGTGGTGGAGCACCTGGACCAGGAGGAGGCCGTCGCGGACGGCGCGCCCCCCGGCGCCGGGGTCGCGGGCGCCACCTGTCTGTACGCGATCTACGACCCGGTCGTCCGGCGCTGCTGCCTGGCGCGGGCCGGCCACCCGCCGCCGGCCCTGGTGCCCCCGGACGGCGCGGCGACCGTGCTGGACCTGCCCGCCGGACCGCCGCTGGGCCTGGGCGGGCTGCCCTTCGAGACCGCCGAGGTCGACCTCCCCGACGGCAGCCGCCTGGTGCTGTACACCAACGGGCTGCTCCAGGCCGGCGGCGTCGATGTCGACACCGGTCTCGACCGGCTGCTCGGCGCGCTCGCGCGCGCCGACCCCGACCCCGAGCGCACCTGCCGAACGGTGATGGAGGCCCTGCCGCCGAGCCACCCCACCGACGACATGGCGCTGCTCGTCGCCGGCGCCACCGGCCTTGCCGAGGATCACATTGCCTCCTGGGACCTTCCGTCGGACCCCGCGGTCGTCGCCGATATGCGGGCTGCCGTGGACCGGACCCTCGCGGACTGGGGCCTGGAGGAGGCGGCCTTCATCACCGAGCTGGTGGTCAGCGAACTGCTCGGCAACGCCATCCGCCACGCCTCCGGCCCCATCCGGCTGCGCCTGCTCCGCGACCGGGCACTGATCTGCGAGGTCGCCGACGGCAGCACCACCGCGCCGCATCTGCGCCGGGCCGCCAGCACCGACGAGGGCGGGCGGGGGCTGTTCCTGGTGGCCCAGATGGTCGACCGCTGGGGCACCCGTTACACCAGGAGCGGCAAGGTCATCTGGACCGAGCAGACGCTGCCCTTCGAGCCCTCGGCGTCGTCTCTGTCCTCCGTGTTCGCCTTCAGCTGATCACCGCCGCCGTGGTGGCCAGCAGCTCCGGGAGGGTGCCGGTGAACTCGGGCATCAGCCGCATGGCCACCGCCCAGCCTTCCGGATCCTTGCCGAGATGGGCGGCGATCAGATCCACGGCCTCCTGGCGGACCCGGCACAGCTGCTCATCCATGCCGTCCGGGGACTCCTCGGGGCGGTTCGACGGGTACTTCGCCAGGTAGGTCGCGGCCACGCGGGCCGGCCGCGCCGAGTTCAGGATCTCCGACAGGGTCAGCTGCCCGTAGGACACCGCCGTGTTCAGCCAGTCCTGCTGGATGTACGCGGGCAGCTGGTGGTGGCGCAGCAGCTCCAGGGCGGTGGGGCGCGGGCCGGTGAGCCGGTGCGGATGCGCGGGGTGCTTCTGGCGCATCTCCGCGAGCCGCCAGTCGGGGCGCAGCTCCTCCGGGAAGTCGTCCCGCTTCGCCAGCTCGACCAGCAGCGTGTCCGGCAGCGGATCGCGGCCGTGCTCGGCCAGCAGCTCCGGCCATGGGAGGTCCGGGCCGGTCTCCTCGGACAGCCGCTCCAGCGCGGCGGCGAGCTGATCGCGCCGCCCCTCGGCCGCGTCGCGCAGATGCCCCGCCTGGCTTGCGGGCGACTGGGCATGCGCGAGCCGGTCGCGCAGCTCGGCCAGGCCGTCCGGCGCCTCGAGCGCGGATCGGACGATCTTCTGGGTGGCCGCCGGCAGCGGGTGCTTCTTGCTGCGCCGCTCGGGGAACTCGGTCTCCTCCAGCAGCCCGCGCACCTCCTCCGCGCCGCGCCGCTCCCACAGCCGCACCAGCAGGAGCAGCTGCCCGGCGAGCGTATGCAGCTTGATCTTGCCGAGCAGGATGCGGGCCAGCCGCGGATCGCCGGCCTCGACGATCGGCAGGAGCCAGTGGCGGCGCCCGCTGTTCCGCAGCTCGACGAACACCTCCTCGGTGAGCGGCAGCGGCCCCTCACCGCTGTCGGGACGGCTGCGCCGGCCGGACAGGATCTGCCGGCGCTGCTTGGGAGTCAGCGGGGTGTTGATGTACAGCCTGGCGTTGATCTCGGGGTCGTCGTGGAGCAGCAGCTCCCCGATGATGTCCTCGGGCAGCTCCCAGCTGGAGGCGAGGCCGGCCAGCACGGACACCCCGTGCAGCGCGACGAAGCGGTCGCGCAGGGCGGTCGAGGGCTGGTGGTGGACCAGCAGATGCTGGATGGTGCGCTGGTCCAGGTGTTCCGCGAGCGCCAGCTGGATGTCCTCGGTGGCCAGCCGGTACAGCTGCAGGAACACCGCCCGGGCGCCCTCCGGCGCGCTCACCGGGTACTCGGGGGCCAGCGGCCGGGGCCAGGGCTTGTTCCGGTGCTTGGCCGTCTGCTCGCGGGCCGTGGCGACCAGCTCCGTGGGTGTTCCGGTGAAGCGGGGCAGCAGCGAGTACAGCGCGCGCCAGACGGCGAAGTCGTCGCCCAGCTCGGCCACCAGACCGGTCAGCGCCTCGCGGACCGAATCCTCCTTGTACGGAAGCGCGTTGAGCACCGTACGGGCGGGCTTGATCTCGGCCAGCACCCGGTCGATCGGATAGACCTCCTCCTGGAGGCCCCGGCGCAGCAGCTTGGACAGGTCGAAGCGGGAGTAGGAGTCGCTCCAGTCGGGGACCGTCAGCAGCCGCCACGGCAGCGGGGAGGTGTCGGGGAGATGGCGGGGCGCCCTCTTGTAGGCCTCCAGCACGAGCTCCTCCGAGCAGTCCTGGTGGGCCGCCAGGACGAGAAGCGCGCCGTTCGGCAGGGGGTCGCGCTGGTGCTCGGCCAGCAGCAGATCCCAGTCCGCCCCGTCCAGCGGGACGTGGTCGCGGGCCCATGTCACCTCCCGCAGCCGGGCCACCAGACTCGGCCCGGACAGGGCCGGGGCCTTCGCCGCGGGGGCGGTGTCGGCGGGGGCGGAG
>NZ_MUNE01000035.1 GCF_002154605.1 Streptomyces milbemycinicus
GTCTCCGAGCTGGTCACCAACGCCGTACGGCACGCGGCGCTGCTCTCCCCGGAAATCGCCGTCGAGGTGTCCATCGGCCCGGACTGGGTGCGGGTAGCGGTCGAGGACAACCACCCCTACCGGCCCAAGGCGCTGATGGCCGACCAGGGCCGGACCGGCGGGCGCGGGCTGTTACTGGTGCAGACGATCGCCGAGGAGGAGGGCGGGATCTACGACGTCCAGCACACGGCGAGCGGCGGCAAGGTGGTCTGGGCCGCGCTGCCGCTCGCGGCCGCCCATGTCCGGCTGACCACTACCAGCCTGCCGCCGCTCCGGTGACCTCCCGGATCACCGGCCGGGCCGCGTCCAGCACGGTCATGAACCAGGCCGAGAAGGGGTTGTGCGCGAGCAGCCGGGACAGCTCCTCGGGGGTGACGAAGGCGGTCTCGTCGATCTCTTGCGGATCCGGCTGCGGCTCGGTCCGCACCAGCCCCGCGAACAGGTGGTTGTACTCCTGCTCCACCAGGCCCGACACCGGATCCGGGTGGTTGTAGCGCACCGTGCCCGCCTCGCGCAGCAGCGCGGGCGCCACCCCCAGCTCCTCACCCGTACGCCGGGCCGCGGCCACGAACGGCGGCTCGCCGGGGTAGGGGTGGCCGCAGCAGGTGTTCGACCAGACACCGGGGGAGTGGTACTTGCCCAGGGCCCGGCGCTGGAGCAGCAGCCGACCCTCGTCGTCGAAGAGAAAGACGGAGAAGGCCCGGTGCAGCCGTCCGGGGGCGAGATGAGCGGAGAGCTTCTCCGCGGTGCCGATGGTCCTGCCGTCCTCGTCGACCAGCTCCAGCATGATCGGCTCCGTGGAACCGTTCGGCGCGCCCGATGCGGAGGGCCTGGCGGAGTCGGTGGTGCGGCCGTTGGCAGGTGTAATTGGCATTGACCATCCTCATCGTCCGTCGGAACCCTCAAGTCTGCCGCACCAGTGCCATGAGTCAGTGGCAAAGTTTGGCTTCGTGCTCAGCATGTCCGCCTGGCTCCAGCTGGAACGTGCAGTGGGCCACGTCGAAGTGCTCCCCCAGACAGCCCTGCAGGTCGTGCAGCATCCGCTCATGGCCGACCGCGTCCAGCGCCCGCCTGCTGACCACCACGTGTGCGGAGAGTACCGGCATGCCCGAGGTGATGGTCCATACATGCAGATCATGCAGCCCCTCGACGCCGGGGAGGGCGAGAATATGGGCCCGTACCTGATCCATGTCCACATCCCGCGGCGCCGCCTCCAGCAGGACGTTCAGCGTGTCCCGCAGCAGCCGGAACGTCCGCGGCACGATCATGAGGCCGATCAGCAGGGAGGCGATCGGATCCGCCGTCTGCCAGCCGGTGGTCACGATGATCCCCGCGGATACGAGGACCGCGACCGAGCCCAGCGCGTCCGCCAGCACCTCCAGGAACGCCCCGCGGACGTTCAGGCTCTCCCGCTGCCCGCCCCTGAGCATCGCCAGTGACACCGCGTTCGCGGCCAGGCCGATGGCGCCGAACAGGATCGTCAGCCCGCCGTGGCTGGTGGTCGGGGTGATGAACCGGGCCACCGCCTCGTACAGGATGTAGCCGCCGACGCCGAGCAGCAGCAGACAGTTCGCCAGCGCGGCCAGGATCTCGGCCCGTGCGTAGCCATAGGTGCGGCGCGGGCTCGGCGGGCGGTTCGCGAAGTGGATCGCCAGCAGCGCCATGGCGAGCCCGAGGGCGTCCGTGATCATGTGGCCGGCGTCCGCGAGCAGCGCGAGCGAACCGGCGAGAACCCCGCCGACCACCTCCACGGCCGTCACCGTGAGCGTGATGCCGAGGGCGGCGCGCAGCCGCCACTGGTGCGCGGCGCCCGCCGTGCCGAGTCCGCCGCCGTGGTCGTGGCCCGCGCCCATGTACGGCCTCCTCTCGCGCGCCGCCACTGCCCGGGCGCGCCATGCCTTACGGCCCAGTGAACTACGGCGGTACCCCGAGCCGCGGTCAGCCGCGCCGGGCCTGAAACCGTCCGGCAGCGGGCCCCGCGGCGTCGCGCTCCCTACCGCCGTACGGCCTCGGCGCGGTGCTACCGCCGTACGGCCTCCGGATGGTGCAGACACCAGCCCTCCCAGGCCGAGCGCACCATCGCCGCCACCCCGTGCCGGGCGCTCCAGCCCAGCTCCTTGGCGATCAGCTCGGTCGCCCCGACGACCCGGGCCGGATCGCCCGCGCGGCGCGCCTCGACCACCGGGGCGAGCTCCGGGCGTCCGGTGACCTCGCCGATCAGCTGTGCCATCTCGCGCACCGAGACGCCCTGACCGGTGCCGATGTTCACCGTCAGATCGCCCCCGCCCGGCCGCTCCGCCAGCCGGCGGGCCGCGGCGAGGTGGGCGGAGGCCAGGTCCTCGACGTGAATGTAGTCACGGATGCAGGAGCCGTCGGGCGTCGGATAGTCGTCGCCGAAGATCCGGGGAGCCTCGCCCCGGGTGATCCGCTCGAACATCATCGGGATGATGTTGGACACTCCGGTGTCGGCCAGCTCGGGGCGTGCGGCGCCCGCCACATTGAAGTAGCGCAGACAGGCCGTGGAGATCGAATGGGCCGCGCCCGAGGCTCTGACCAGCCACTCTCCGGCCAGCTTGGTCTCGCCGTACGGGTTGATCGGCCGGCAGGGGGTGTCCTCGGTGACGAGTTCCACATCCGGCATCCCATAGACGGCGGCGGAGGAGGAGAAGAGGAAGCTGCCGATCCCGGCCGCGACCACCGCCTCCAGCAGCACCGTCAGGCCGTGCACATTCTCGCGGTAGTAGCGCAGCGGCTGCTCGACGGACTCCCCGACCTGCTTCTTCGCCGCCAGATGCACCACCCCGGTCACGCCCAGGTCGGCGAAGGTGCGGTCCAGCAGCTCACGGTCGAGCGTGGAGCCCTGTACCAAACGGACGCCCTGTGGCAGCCGCTCGGTGACACCGCTGGACAGATCGTCGAGCACGGCGACCCGCTCCCCGGCCTCCGCCATGACCCGTACGACATGCGCCCCGATATATCCGGCACCACCTGTGATCAGCCACGTCATGACCGCACCCTATCCACAGCCGGCGAGGGCGCGGTTTGGTCCGGAGCGCAGACATCCACCATGATGATCGCGGCAGCGGAAGCCGTCGTTCCCCCGAGCGGGTGATGAATGTGCGGTGAACGGACGCTTCCTTCTATCCGATAGCCTCTGCCGACGTGCCGCCCGCCCCATGCGGGGCCCGGGGTGTGCGACGCCCGCTGTCCGGACGGCGGCCCTGGGCCGGTATCCCTGTCCGGCGCGGCCACCGTGCCAGCTGCCAAGGAGTGAGTTCGTCTGTCGACCGCCATTCTCACCGGTCCCGCGGTCGCGGGCTCGTCCCTCGAGGACGACCTGCGGTCGCTGGGGTTCGACGTGCGCACGGCAGCCGACGCCGCCGGGGTCGCGAGGGAGCTCGCGGCCGCCCCGGCGCGTGAGCGCGTGGCGCTGGTCGACCCGCGCTTCGTCGGCCACGTTCACGCACTGCGCCTGGCCCTGACCGACCCGCGCTTCCCGGCGGCCGCGGTCCACGGCGCTCTCACCGCCCAGCCCGAGGCCCGCGCGGCGCTCATCCGCGCGCTGACGGCGTACGCGCCGGGGGCGGCGGCGCCCGAGCGCGGCGCTCTCGCCGTGGCCGGCGCCACCGCGACCCCCGGGCCGGAGGTCCAGCTGCCGGCCCCGGACGGCTCCGCCGTGCTGCCCGACGCCCTCGCCGACGCCCTGGGCGCCGAGGACGTCGCCGTGCACCGGCCCGAGCTGGGAGTGCTCGTCGCCGACGTACCCGAGGACGCGGTCCGGCGCGCGGAGGCGCAGGCCCGCACCCGGGCGGTGGACGACGAGCAGGTGCGGCTGCGCAGCGCCGTCAAGTCGCGTGACGGCTTCTTCACCACCTTCTGCATCAGCCCCTACTCGCGCTATATCGCCCGCTGGTGCGCCCGCCGCGGACTCACCCCCAACCAGGTCACCACCGCCTCCCTGCTGACCGCCCTCATCGCGGCGGGCTGCGCGGCCACCGGCACCCGCCCCGGGTTCATCGCGGCCGGGCTGCTGCTGATCGGCTCCTTCGTCCTGGACTGCACCGACGGTCAGCTCGCCCGCTACTCCCTCCAGTACTCCACGCTCGGCGCCTGGCTGGACGCGACGTTCGACCGGGCCAAGGAGTACGCGTACTACGCGGGGCTCGCACTGGGCGCCGCGCGCGGCGGAGGGGATGACGTATGGGCGCTCGCGCTCGGCGCCATGGTGCTGCAGACCTGCCGCCACGTCGTCGACTTCTCCTTCAATGAGGCGAATCACGACGCCACCGGCAACAGCAGCCCCACCGCCGCCCTCTCCAACCGCCTCGACAGCGTCGGCTGGACGGTCTGGCTGCGCCGGATGATCGTGCTGCCGATCGGCGAGCGCTGGGCGCTGATCGCGGTGCTCACCGCGTGCACCACGCCCCGTATCACCTTCTATGTGCTGCTCATCGGCTGCGCGCTGGCCGCCTGCTACACCACCGCCGGCCGGGTGCTGCGGTCGCTGACCCGCAAGGCGCGGCGTACGGACCGCGCGGCGCTCGCCCTCGCGGACCTCGCCGACTCGGGGCCGCTCGCCCAGGGCTTCGCCACGGCCCTCCGCGGTGTGGCGCGCCGACTGCCGACTCTCGCCGCCCCCGCTCTCGCCCTGCTCGGGGCGGCCGTCGTGGTCGCCGTGGCGGCGCTCACGTCCTTCGGCAGCCCCTGGGTGGTCGTGGCCGCCGCGGGCTACGCGCTCACCTCGGGACTGGCTGTGGCCCGTCCGCTGGGGGGTCCGCTCGACTGGCTTGTGCCGCCGGTCTTCCGCGCCGCCGAATACGGCACCATCCTGGTCCTGGCAGCTGACTCGGGGGTGAACGGAGCGTTGCCCGCCGCTTTCGGGCTGGTGTCGGCGGTCGCCTACCATCACTACGACACGGTGTACCGCATCAGGGGCGGTACCGGCGCCCCCCCGCACTGGCTGGTGCGGGCGATCGGCGGGCACGAGGGGCGGACCCTGGCGGTCACGGTCGCTGCCGCCCTGCTGTACGAGCAGAACCAAGGCTTCACCATCGCGCTGACCGCCCTCGCGGCGGCCCTCGCGCTGGCCGTGCTGAGCGAGAGCATCCGCTTCTGGGTGTCCTCCGGAGCACCCGCTGTACACGACGAAACAGGAGAACCCGCATGATCGGCCTCGTGCTGGCGGCCGGCGCCGGACGGCGTCTGCGCCCTTACACCGACACCCTTCCCAAGGCCCTGGTGCCTGTCGATGGCGATACCACCGTCCTCGACCTGACCCTCGGCAACTTCGCGGAGGTGGGCCTCACCGAGGTCGCGATCGTGGTCGGTTACCGCAAGGAGGCCGTGTACGAGCGCAAGGAGGCGCTGGAGGCGAAGTACGGCCTCAAGCTCACCCTCATCGACAACGACAAGGCCGAGGAGTGGAACAACGCCTACTCCCTGTGGTGTGCCCGTGACGCGATCCAGCACACCGTGATCCTCGCCAACGGCGACACCGTGCACCCGGTCTCCGTCGAGAAGACCCTGCTCGCCGCCCGGGGCAACGGCCAGAAGATCATCCTCGCCCTGGACACGGTCAAGAAGCTCGCCGACGAGGAGATGAAGGTCATCGTGGACCCCGAGAAGGGCGTCCAGAAGATCACCAAGCTCATGGACCCGGCCGAGGCGACCGGCGAGTACATCGGCGTCACCCTCATCGAGGGCGAGGCCGCCGCGGAGCTGGCGGACGCGCTCAAGACCACCTTCGAGCGCGACCCCGACCTGTACTACGAGGACGGCTACCAGGAGCTGGTCAACCGCGGCTTCAAGGTCGACGTGGCCCCGATCGGCGACATCAAGTGGGTCGAGATCGACAACCACGACGACCTCGCGAAGGGCCGTGAGATCGCATGCCAGTACTGACCCGCCTCATCCCGTCTCCCGTCTCCGTCGACATCAACGCCGGGGCCCTGGACGACTTGGCGGGCCTGCTGGCCGACCAGCGCATCTCGGCCTCCGGCAAGCTGGCGGTCGCCATCAGCGGCGGCTCCGGCGCGGCCCTGCGTGACCGGCTGTCCCCGGTGCTGCCGGGCGCCGACTGGTTCGAGCTGGCCGACGGCACCATCGACGGCGCCATCCAGCTGGCCGACGCCATGAAGTCCGGGCACTACGACGCGGTCGTCGGCCTGGGCGGCGGGAAGATCATCGACGCCGCCAAGTACGCCGCCGCGCGCATCGGCCTGCCGATGGTCGCCGTCGCGACCAACCTGTCGCACGACGGCATCTGCTCGCCGGTGTCGATCCTGGACAACGACGCCGGCCGTGGCTCATACGGTGTGCCGACCCCGATCGCGCTGGTCATCGACCTCGATGTGATCCGCGACGCCCCGGTGCGCTTCGTCCGCTCCGGCATCGGCGACGCCGTCTCCAACATCTCCGCGATCGCGGACTGGGAGCTGTCGCACCGGGAGACCGGGGAGCCGATCGACG
Organism: Streptomyces milbemycinicus; assembly: GCF_002154605.1. Taxonomy (GTDB): domain Bacteria; phylum Actinomycetota; class Actinomycetes; order Streptomycetales; family Streptomycetaceae; genus Streptomyces; species Streptomyces milbemycinicus. The sequence goes on from NZ_MUNE01000035.1 coordinate 6,508, forward strand.
GCCTCGCGGCGGCCATGGCCCGTACGGCGGGCGAGTCGGTGCTCCGCCACCCGGGCGGCTGCGGCGACGACGACTTTCTGACCGTGCTGTCCGAGGGCCTGGTGCTGTCCGGTATCGCCATGTCGATCGCCGGCCACACCCGGCCGTCCTCCGGCGCCTGCCATGAGATCAGCCACGCCTTCGACCTGCTCTACCCCAAGCGCTCCGCGCTCCACGGCGAGCAGGTCGGCCTCGGCGCCGCCTTCGCGATGCACCTGCGGGGCGCGCACGAGGAATCCGCGCTGATGGTCGACGTACTGCGGCGGCACGGCCTGCCCGTCCTGCCGACCGAAATCGGATTCAGCGAGGACGAGTTCGTCAAGGCGGTGGAGTACGCGCCGCAGACCCGCCCCGGGCGCTACACGATCCTCGAGCACCTTGACCTCTCCTCCGACGCGATCAGGGACGCATTCGCCGACTATGCCAAAGCAGTCAGTCAAACCATCGGTGGCTGAACTCCGCCCGGTCGTTCACCCCGCGGGGGTGAAGGACCGGCGGAGCGGTGAGCACTGGATGGGACGCCTCTACATGCGTGAGGTCTCCCTGCGGGTCGACCGCCATCTGGTCAACACCAGGGTCACGCCCAACCAGCTCACATACCTGATGACCGTCTGCGGCGTGCTCGCGGCCCCGGCCCTGCTGGTGCCGGGGATCCCGGGCGCCGTGCTCGGTGTGGTCGCGGTCCAGCTCTATCTGCTGCTGGACTGCGTCGACGGCGAGATCGCGCGCTGGAGGCAGCAGTTCTCCCTCGGCGGGGTCTACCTGGACCGGGTCGGCGCCTATCTGACCGACGCCGCGGTGCTCGTCGGCTTCGGCCTGCGCGCCGCAGATCTGTGGGGCAGCGGGCGGATCGACTGGCTGTGGGCCTTCCTCGGCACCCTGGCCGCCCTCGGTGCGATCCTGATCAAGGCCGAGACCGACCTCGTCGGCGTCGCCCGCCACCAGGGTGGGCTGCCGCCGGTCAAGGAGGCGGCGTCCGAGCCGCGCTCCTCCGGTATGGCGTTGGCCCGCAAGGCCGCCGCGGCGCTCAAGTTCCACCGGCTGGTGCTCGGGATCGAGGCGTCGCTGCTGATCCTGGTCCTGGCGGTGCTGGACTCGATCCGGGGCGACCTGTTCTTCTCGCGGCTCGGCGTCGCCGTGCTCGCGGGCATCGCCCTGCTGCAAACTCTGCTTCACCTGGTGTCCATCCTCGCGTCGAGCAGGCTGAAGTGATGACGGACACACCACTCACGGTCGGCGCGGTCGTCCTGACGATGGGCAACCGCCCCGACGAGCTGCGTGCGCTGCTCGATTCGGTCGCCAAGCAGGACGGCGACCGGATCGAGGTGGCCGTCGTGGGCAACGGCTCACCGCTGCCCGAGCTCCCGGACGGGGTACGTACCGTCGAGCTCCCGGAGAACGTGGGCATCCCGGCGGGGCGCAATGTCGGAATCGAGGCGTTCGGCCCCGGCGGCACCGAGGTCGACGTGCTGCTCTTCCTCGACGACGACGGTCTGCTGCCCCATACGGACACCGCCGAGCTGTGCCGTCAGGCCTTCGCGGCCGACCCCGAGCTCGGCATCATCTCCTTCCGTATCGCCGACCCGGAGACCGGCACCACACAGCGCCGCCATGTGCCCCGGCTGCGCGCCTCCGACCCCATGCGGTCCTCGCGGGTGACCACCTTCCTCGGCGGTGCCAACGCGGTCCGTACGGAGGTCTTCGCGCAGGTCGGCGGGTTGCCGGACGACTTCTTCTACGCCCATGAGGAGACCGACCTCGCCTGGCGCGCCCTGAACGCGGGCTGGATGATCGATTACCGGTCGGACATGGTGCTGCACCACCCGGCCACCGCGCCGAGCAGGCACGCCGTCTACCACCGCATGGTCGCCCGGAACCGGGTCTGGCTGGCGCGGCGCAATCTCCCCATCCCGCTCATCCCCGTCTATCTCGGCGTCTGGCTGCTGCTCACCTTGGCCCGGCGACCCTCGAAAGCCGCCCTCCGTGCCTGGTTGGGCGGGTTCCGGGAAGGCTGGAAGACTCCGTGTGGTGCACGCCGCCCCATGAAGTGGCGTACGGTATGGCGCCTGACCCGACTGGGCCGACCGCCTGTCATCTGACAAGCTCGTATCTGAGAGCATCGGGCGCGACCCGGGGCGCGGCCCCCGTCAGCGCACCCCTGATGAGGACGAAAGTGTCAACTGTGAGCGAGACTACGCACAATAGTGCGGTCGCCAGCGCCCCGCCGTCGCCGGATGACGGCCTGGCCCCGGCAGAGCTGGCGGCGAAGTACGGACTGTCGGTGAGCGGCGCCCGGGTGAGCCTGCCCGAGTACGTCCGGCAGATGTGGGGCAGGCGCCACTTCATTCTGGCTTTTTCGCAGGCCAAGCTCACTGCCCAGTACAGCCAGGCCAAGCTCGGCCAGCTGTGGCAGGTGGCGACACCGCTGCTGAACGCGGCGGTGTACTTTTTCATCTTCGGCCTGCTCCTGAAGAGCAACAGGAACATGGCGCACGACATGTACATCCCGTTCCTGGTGACGGGTGTCTTCGTCTTCACGTTCACGCAGAACTCCGCGATGGCGGGTGTGCGCGCGATCTCCGGGAATCTGGGTCTGGTGCGGGCCCTGCACTTTCCGCGCGCCTCGCTCCCCATCTCCTTCTCGCTCCAGCAGCTCCAGCAGCTGCTGTTCTCGATGATCGTGCTGGTCATCGTGCTGGTGGGCTTCGGGCACTACCCGTCCCTGGCCTGGCTGCTGATTCTCCCGGTGCTCGCACTGCAGTTCGTCTTCAACACCGGTCTCTCGCTGATCATGGCCCGGCTCGGTGCCAAGACCCCGGACCTGGCCCAGCTGCTGCCGTTCCTCCTGCGGACGTGGATGTACGCGTCCGGTGTGATGTACCCGCTGGCGACCACGCTCGAGCGGGCGGGAGCGAGCGGCTGGATCTCCGACGCGATGCTGGGGAACCCGGCCGCCGTCTACATGGACCTGATGCGGTACGCGCTGATCGACAACTACGGTCAGGAGTACCTGCCTCCCCATGTGTGGGCGCTGGCCCTGGGCTGGGCTGTGGTCTTCGGCGTCGGCGGCTTCGTGTACTTCTGGAAGGCAGAGGAGCAGTACGGCCGTGGCTGAGCAGACCCTTGACGAGACCTCTCAGGCGTCCCAGACCGCCCAGGCGGACCTGGCCGCTCAGGCGGCCCCGGCCGCGGGGCGGATCCCGACCGTCATCGCCGACGATGTGCACATCGTCTACCGCGTCAACGGCGGCCCCCGTGGCCGCGGCAGCGCCACCGCGGCCCTCAGCCGCATCCTCCGCCGCAAGAACGCCCCGGGCATGCGCGAGGTGCACGCCGTGCGCGGAGTCACCTTCATGGCCTACCGCGGCGAGTCGATCGGCCTGATCGGCTCCAACGGATCCGGCAAGTCGACGCTGCTCAAGGCCGTCGCGGGGCTGCTGCCCACCGAGCGCGGCAAGGTCTACACCGACGGCCAGCCGTCGCTGCTCGGCGTCAACGCGGCGCTGATGAACGACCTGACGGGCGAACGGAACGTCATCCTCGGCGGGCTGGCCATGGGGATGTCGCGGGAGCAGATCCGCGAGCGCTACGAGGGAATCGTCGACTTCTCGGGCATCAACGAGAAGGGCGACTTCATCACGCTGCCGATGCGCACCTACTCCTCCGGTATGGCGGCCCGCCTGCGGTTCTCGATCGCCGCCGCCAAGGACCACGATGTGCTGATGATCGACGAGGCGCTGGCCACCGGCGACCGGAAGTTCCAGAAGCGCTCGGAGGCCCGCATCCGCGAGCTGCGCAAGGACGCCGGCACGGTCTTCCTGGTCAGCCACAACAACAAGTCGATCCGGGACACCTGTGACCGGGTGCTGTGGCTGGAGAAGGGCGAGCTGCTGATGGACGGCCCGACCGACGAGGTCATCAAGGCGTACGAGAAGGAGACCGGCAAGTAGCCGACTTCTGCTTCCGCGTATCAGCGGGCCCTGCCGGACAGCCGTCCGGCAGGGCCCGCGGCGTTTGCCGGTTGATGTGGCGGCGCTCATGCGGTGGCGTCGAAGAGCGCGACGGTGCCGCGCACCCGGATGCGATGGCGCCCGAACCGGGACCCCAGCGCCTTGTCCAGCAGCTCCAGCGAGTCCTCGGAGTTGTTGAGCACCCCGCGTCTCACACATTCGCGCAGGTGGAGCCGCGAGACCGCCGTATGCCGCACTCCGTGCGCCAGCACGGTGCTGCCGAACACCTTGGCCCCCGGCTCGAGATGGGGCAGCAGATGGTCGAAGACGGCGAACTTCGCCGGCGCCCCCGAAGGCAGGCAGTGCAGTACGAAGTTCAACGCGGCTGAGGTGAACCGCCGCCCCTCCAGCTCCATCGGGCGCAGTACATCGCGACAGAGCGCCGTGGCGCCGTAGCGCACGATCCGGCGCTGTGCGGTCGCCAGCACCGTCGGGTTGAGGTCGACCAGGGTGATCTGCGGCAGGCGGGTGGGGAAGCGGCACCGGTCGAGGAAGTAGCCGGTGCCCGGACCGATGTCGAGATGGCGGTCGGAGACATGCCGGTCGTAGAGGGCCAGCATCTCCTCGGGCGGACAGCGCCACACCGCGCGGCACACCGCGCCCAGGATGAGCGTGTCGTACAGGGCGAGCAGGGGCCGGGAGTAGACGGCCGCCGCGGCGGCGGTGTCGCTTCCCTTGTCCCGCTCGCGGTCGGGCGGGTTTCCCATGCGATCGGCTCCCTTCCTGTCTTGGGCACAGCCTTCCTCCTCTTACAGATCCCGGCCGGCGGCCCGTGGATACACCCGCGAAGGATGTATCCGCGTGGCGCGGCGCCGGATCTGTTGGGCAGTGCGGATACCGAGCGGAGGAAGGGTGAGATGAGCCAGCCCGTCACCAGGAAAAGCGCGGAGTGGGATGCCATCGTCGTCGGCAGCGGGCTCGGAGGCGTCTCGGCCGCGGCCGTCCTGGCGCGTTCGGGGCTGAAGGTTCTCGTCTGTGAGCAGGGCGAAGGTCTGGGCGGGCTCGCGCACGCCTTCACCCGGGACGGGCGGACCTTCGACTCGGCGATCCGGGTGCTGGCCGAGGGCGAGATGGTGCTCGGGCTGCTGGAGTGGCTGGGCGTCCAGGACCGGTGCGAGCTGACGGTCATCGACCATCTCTACCAGGCGGAGTTCCCGGGGATGAGCGTCTTCGCGCCCACGGGCCTGGAGGAGTTCATGGAGGCCCATATCCGGCTCTTCCCCGACGAGGCTGAGGGCATCCGTGCCTTCTTCCAGCTGCGCCGCCAGATGTTCTGGGAGACGGCGCAGGCGCCCATGAGGGTGACCGACCCGTCGGCTCTCGGGCAGTTGGAGGAGCTGCTGCCGACGCTGATGAAATACCGGACGGCGACGCTCGCGCAGGTCATGGACGAATATCTGCGCGATCCGCGGCTGAAGGCCATGTGCTCGGCCCTGTGGCCGTATATGGGGGCGCCGCCCTCTCAGCTGTCGTTCTTCGCCTACGCCCAGTTCATCGGGGTGCTCATCGACGGCCCGTACTACTGCAAGGGCAGCTTCCAGAATCTGGTGGACGCCTTTGCCACCGCGGTCGAGCGAAACGGGGGCCAGGTTCTCACCGGCACCCCCGTGGAGCGGATCCTGCTGCGGGACGGCCGGGTCGTGGGGGTGCGCACGGCGGAGGGGGACGTGTGCACCGCCCCGGTGGTCATTTCGAACGCGGACGCCCGCCAGACCTTCGAGGACCTGGTCGGCGCCGAGCATCTGCCCGCGCCCTACGCCCGGCGGCTTCGGCGGCTTCGGCCGTCGATGTCCGCCTGCGTCGTCTACGCGGCGACCACACAGGACGTGCCCGCCCTCGGCGTCGCGCACGAGACCTTCAAGTACAACCACTGGGATCACGAGGAGACCTGGCGGGATCTGATGGGCGGCCGGCCGGGCGGGATGTCGCTGTCCGTGATGACGATGCTCGATCCCGAGCTCGCTCCGCCGGGCGAGCATCTGCTGATCGGCACCGCGGTGGCGCCGTACCGGCTGCCCGGCGACAAGCCGTGGCAGCAGCACAAGGACCAGTTCGCGGACTCCATGCTCGCCGAGTTCGAGTGCGTGATCCCCGGCCTGCGGGACCATCTGACGTTTCTGCAGGCGGGCACGCCCGTGACCATCGAGCGCTATACGCGCAATCACGAGGGCGCCACCTATGGCTGGGCGCTGAACCCCCACCAGATCGGAGGGAAGCGGCTCGCCCACCAGACGCCGGTGCCCGGGCTGTTCCTCTCCGGCCACTGGACCGAGGAGGGCCCGGCGTCCTTCCGGGTGGTCCTCTCCGGTATGAACACGGCCCGTGAAGTGCTCGGCCACCTCGGCACCGGTCTGGACGTGCCCACCTTCAAACCCGACGACGTGCCGCAGTTGGCGCTGGACAGGTGAAAGGCAGCCCCCCATGACCACCGTATTCGTGCCGCCCGGGCCCCGGGGCCATCCCGTGCTCGGCAGCATCCGTGAGATCCAGCGGGACAATGTGTCGGCGTTCATGCACGCGTTCCGGCACCACGGCGACATCGTCAACTTCCGCGGCCCGCTGAGGATCAATCTGCTGGCTCACCCGGACCATGTCCAGCATGTGCTGCGCGACCAGCACAAGCACTATCCGCGGCCGCGCAAGGTGCAGGGCTGTCTGAGCACGATCGTCGGGGACGGGCTGGTGGCCGCCGAGGGCGGCTCCTGGCTCCGGTCCCGGCGGCTCACCCAGCCCGCCTTCCACCGCGACATCCTCCGCCGCTTCGGGGAGACCTTCACCCGCACCACCTCCGGGATGCTGGACGACTGGGAGCGGCGCCGCGGCCAGGGCCGGCCGCTGGACATCAAGTCGGAGATGATGCATCTGAGCCTGGCCAATCTGGCCAGAGCGCTGTTCAAGTCGGATCTCACCGACGCCATCGCCAGGATCGAGCCGGCCGTCCAGGGAGCGCTGAGCTTCACCCACCGCCGGATGACCTCTCCCGTGGACCCGCTGCGGATCCCGTCCAAGGCCCGGGGACGCTTCCGGGACGCGCTCGGGACGATCAATTCGGTGCTCTATCCGATGATCGTGGCCCGTCGCCGGGAGGGCGGCGAGGACGACCTGGTCAGCATGCTCATCGACGCCAAGGACCCCGGGTCCGGCGAGGCGTTCACCGACGAGCAGATCAGGGACGAGGTGAGCGGCTTCTTCGTGGCCGGCCATGAGACGGTCTCCACCGCGCTCACCTGGACCTGGTATCTGCTCTCGCTCAACCCCGAGAGCAGGCGCAGGGTCCAGGACGAGGTGGACCGGACACTGTCCGGGCGCGTCCCGACCGTGGACGACCTGCCGAAGCTCGCCTACACGACCATGGTGCTCCAGGAGGCCATGCGGCTGTATCCGCCGATCTTCGTCTATATGCGCTGTGCCGCGCGGGACGACGAAATCGGCGGCTATCGCGTGCCAGCGGGGCGCTGGGTGGTGGTCTGCCCCTATGTGACGCACCGCCACCCCGAGTTCTGGGACAACCCGGAGGGTTTCGAACCCGAGCGGTTCACCACCGAGAACAGCGAGGGCCGCCATCGGATGGCGTATCTCCCGTTCGGCGCGGGACCGCGCAAATGCATCGGCGACTCGTTCGCGATGCTGCAGATGCCCCTGGTGGTCGCCATGGTCGCGCAGCGGTTCCGGCTGGACCTGGTGGAGGGCCAGCGGGTCTTCCCGGAGCCGGCGATCTCCCTGCGCCCCCGGGACCCCATGTGGATGTGGCTCCGCCCCGTTGAGGAGGGATCCCGATGACCCGTCAAGCACCAGGCCCCAAGGGCGAGCCGGTCCTCGGCAACGCACGGGCCTTTCAGGCCGACATCCTCCAGGCCCTGCAGCGGGGGCGCCGGGAGTACGGCGATGTCGTGCGGTTCGAGGGCATCGGCCCGCTCTTCCCGGTGTTCTTCGTCGGCCACCCCGACGGGATCAAGGAGATCCTGCAGGACAAGCACCGCAACTTCCCCAAGACGCCCTTCGTCAGCGACCGCTGGCGGGCCCTGGTGGGCGACGGGCTCATCTGCAGCGAGGGCGAGCTGTGGAAGCGCCAGCGCAGGCTCTGCCAGCCCGCCTTCCACCGCCGCCTGATCACCAGCTTCGCCACCGGGATGACCGAGGTCACCGCCGAGCTGCTGGACCGCTGGGAGGCCGCGGCGCGAGCCCACCGCGAGGTTGATGTCACCCTCGATATGACCCGGCTGGCGCTGAGCGTCCTGGGCGGCGCCCTGTTCGGCGCGAACTGGCGGCAGGACTCCGAGGTCATGGCGCACGCCGTCGAAGTGGCCATCGGCGAGGCGTACAAGAAGTTCGGGAAGTTCGTCAGTCTGCCGGAGGGCGTGCCCACCCCCGCCAATCTGAGGTTCGCCAGGGCCAGGAAGCAGCTCGACCGCATCATCTACCGCGTCATCGAGGACCGGCGGGCCGACCGGGGGCCGCACCCCGACGATCTGCTCGAGGCGCTGATGACCGCCACCGAGGACGACGGCTCGGGCATGACCGTCGAGCAGGTCCGCAACGAGGTCATGACCTTCATGTTCGGCGGTCATGAGACTGTCGCCTCCGGGCTGACCTGGGCGCTGTATCTGCTCTCCCGCCACCCCGAGGTCGCCGCGCGGCTGGAGGCCGAGGTGGACGAGGTGCTGGGCGGCCGGCTCCCCGGCGTCGAGGATCTGCCCCGACTGCCCTATGTGGACCGGGTGGTGCGTGAGTCGCTGCGGCTCTACCCGCCGGTGTCGCTCATCTCGCGCACCCCGCTGGAGGACGACACCGTGCAGGGCTATGACATCCCCAAGGGCTCGATGGTGCTGCTCTCCTCGTTTGTGACCCATCGGCACCCGGACTTCTGGCCCAACCCCGAGGGCTTCGACCCCGATCGCTGGATTCCGCTGGGCGAGCAGGGGCCGCACCGCTATGCCTGGTGGCCGTTCTCCGGCGGGCCCCGCAAGTGCATCGGGGATGTCTTCGGCCTGCAGGAGATGAAGCTGGTGCTGGCCATGATGGCGCAGCGGGTACGGGTCCGGCTCGCCCCCGGCCACCCCGTGATCCCACGCCCTGGGATCACCCTCGGACAGGAACACGGCGTGATCGCCACCGTCGCGCTGCGCGAGAAGGCGCCGCCCGCCGCGCCCCGCGCCCTTGCGGGCGCGGACTCGGAGGCCATCGCAGCCGCCGCTGCCGCCGCGGGCTGCCCGGTGCACGGAGGTGGAGCGCGATGACGCTGGCCACCGAACCCGCCCTGCGGGCGGGCCTGGAGACCGTATGGGCCTATCTCCACGAGTGCGGGGGCGCCCGGCAGCATGCGCTGGCGGACCGGCTGGTGACCCGGGAGGCCCGGCTGCACAATCCGCTCTGGCTCGGCCCGGACGGTCGTGGCGCGGCCGGCGCCCGGGACCAGCTCGTCCTGCTGCACCGCGCGTTCCCCGACCTGCGTACCGAGGTTGAGGACTTCTTCGGAGCCGGTGACCGGGTAGTGGCCCGGCTCATCCACCGGGGGACCCACCGAGGGCCCTGGCTGGGCGTCCCCGCCACCGGGCGCGAGGTGCAGTTCTCGCAGACTCTGATCTTCCGTATCGAGGACGGCCCAGGCGGCCGGATCGCCGAGATCTGGCAGCAGGCGGATGCCCTCGGCACCCTGATCACCCTGGGCGCCGCGCCGCCGCTGGGCACCACGAGCGCGCCGCGCGCGCTGGGCTGGGCCATCGCGACGGCGCACCACCGGGCCCATCACCGTGTGCCGCAGGACCAGCCGTGGCCATGGCGGGGGACCGACCGGCAGCGCACCCCCGCCTTCCGCGGCGCCCTGTCGGGCACCGCCCCGGCATCCGCCGAGCTACTGGAGGCCAATGCCCTGCCGCTGCGCCGCTGGATCGCGGAGTGCGTCAACGAACAGGCCGTGCACATCTGCGAGGAGATCTTCCACGAGAGCTATCGAGGTCACTCCCCGCCCCACGCCGAGCCCGAGCCGCTGCGCGGCCCGAAGGGCTACGAGCGCTTCATCCGCGGGATCCTGACCGGCTTCCCCGATGCCAAGGCGACCATCGAGGACCTGATCCCGGTCGGCGACCGGGTCGCCTGCCGGGTCCGGATGACCGGCACCCATCTGGGCCCCTACCGCGGACTGCCGCCCACCGGCCGGCCGTTCTCCCTCGGGCAGATCGTGATCTGCCGCATCGAGGACGGCAAGATCGTGGAGAGCTGGCAGGAGATCGACGCACTGGGGCTGATGCTGGGCTTCGGGGTGGTGCCCCGGCCCGGGTCCGGCTCCGCCGGCTATCTGCTGTGGTTCGCCCGGCTCGCCGCCACGCTGGCCACCGCCCCGCGCCGGATCGCCGCCGCAGGCAAGGGGGCGAGGGCATGACCGGGGCCCGTGAGACAGCCGACGCGGCGGTCCTCGACCGCACCCTCGCGGCGTACGGCGGCGCGGGCCGCTGGGCGTCCGCCGAGCGGATCGAGGCGGAGCTCTCCTGCGGCGGCCTGCTCTTCCGCTGGAAGCGCGGCAGCGCCGGGACCTTCGACCGGATGCACATCACCGCGGAGGTGGCGAGGCAGCGGATCCGGTTCCACGGCTTCGACGGCCCGCTCGACGGGGTGCTGGAGGGCCACGAGGTGCGGCTGGAGCGGGACGGCGCGGTCGTCGCGCGGCGCGTGGACGCCCGCGCCCCGTTCCCCGGCGGCCGCCGCCTGCTGCGCTGGGACTCGTTGGACATGATGTATTTCCTGGGCTACGCCCTGTGGAACTACCTCGCCTTTCCCGCGTTGCTGCGCCGCGAGGACATGAGCTGGCGCGCCGACGGCCCCGACGCCCTCCTGGCGCGTTTCCCCGAGCATCTGGCCACCCACTGCCCGCAGCAGCGTTTCCGGCTCGACCCGGCCACCGGACTGGTCACCGAGCACGAGTACACCGCCGAGGTCTTCGGCCGCAGTTGGGCGCACGCCTGCCATCTCACCAGCGAGTACCGGGACGCCGACGGTGTCCCGTACGCCTCCCGCCGCCGGGTGATGCCGAGGCGCCCGCGGGCCGGGGGAGCGATGCCGCGCCCGGTGCTCATCTGGGCCGACATCCACGACTACGCACTGACGAAGACTCGGTAAGGAGAAAGTCCATGCTCGATCGATTGGCCCGGGCCATCGTCCGGCGCCCCAGGGCGTTCCTCATCGCGGTCCTCGGCTTCATGCTGATCGCCGGCCCGTTGGGCGGGCCCGTCGTCGGCAAGCTCGTCAACGGCGGGTTCGAGGACCCGAAGTCGGAGTCCAGCCTGGCGAAGCAGGCCCTGGACCAGCACTTCGGGGTGAAGGACTCCAATCTGGTGCTGCTGGTCCGGGCGCCCGGCTCGGTCGACTCGGACCCAGCAGCCGAGGACGGTGCCGCCCTGACCCGGCGGCTGGCGGCCGAGCCCGGAATCTCCCAGGTCGGCTCGTACTGGAGCCAGGGCAGAGACCAGCGGCTGCGCAGCGAGGACTCCCGGTATGCGATGGTCATCGGGCACATCGGCGGCGGGGAGAACGCCGCCGCGGACCGTGTCGAGGGGCTGCGCAAGGAGTTCGCCGGGCGGCAGGGGTCTTTGGACGTGAAGCTCGGCGGCAGCACCGCCATGGGCTTCGACACCGACCACACGGTCCAAAAGGATCTCCAGAGGATGGAGGCCATCGCCTTTCCGGTGCTCTTCGTCATCCTGCTGCTGGTGTTCGGCAGTCTGATCTCGGCGCTGCTGCCCCTGCTGATGGTCCTTCCGCTGCTGCTCGGCACGTTGCTCATGCTCCGGACGATCACGCTGTTCACCGATGTGTCGGTGTTCGCGCTGAATGTGACGACCATCATCGGCCTGGGCATTGCCATCGACTACAGCCTGTTCATCGTGACCCGGTACCGGGAGGAGATCAGGGACCGTGGCGGCGATCTGACGGACAAACAGGTGCGGTCCGAGGCGATCGTGGCCGCGGTGCGCACGGCCGGGCGCACCGTGGTGTTCTCCGCCGTCACGGTGATGCTCTCCATGGCCGCCCTCGCGCTCTTCCCGCTGCTGTTCCTGCGCTCGATCGCCGTGGCGGGCATCGGCGTGATGCTGTTCGCCGCGCTGGCGGCCACCATCGTGATGCCGATGCTGCTCGCGCTGTTCGGCTCGAAAATCGACAGCCTGGATCTGCGGAAGGGCGTGCGGCGTCTGCTCGGCCGCCCGCCCCGGCCGCGAGCCGAGCTGGAGCGCGGCGTGTGGCATCGGCTGGCCACCTTTGTGATGCGCTTCGCCGCGCCGGTCGCCGTGGTCGCGACCGCGGCTCTGCTGCTCCTCGGGGCCCCGTTCCTGGGCGCCGAGTACAGCCTGCCGGACGACCGTCAGCTGCCGAAGACGGCGCAGAGCCGCCAGGTCGGGGACGTCATCCGGGAGGACTTCGTCTCCCGGGAGGCCGATGTGATCGCGATCGTGGCCACCGGGATCGGGGACCCGAAGCAGCAGTCCGCGGCGATCGGCGCGTACGCGGAGCGGATTTCGAAGCTCGACGGCGTGGAGTCGGTGGCCTCGTCCGCCGGCGTGTTCGCGCACGGTGCGCGGGTGGCGCCGCCCGGCCCCGCCACCGCTTCGCTGGCCGCGAAGTCCGCCACCTATCTGCGGGTCTCCCCGGACGTCGAGCCGTTCTCCGCCGCCGGTGAGCGGCTGGTCCATGACATCCGTGGCGCCGACTCCCCCTGGCCGGTGAGGGTGGCGGGCGGCGGCCCCGCACTGGTCGACACCTTGGACGCGCTCGGTGACCGGATGCCCATGGTGCTGGGCTTCATGATGCTGTCCACGTTTGTGCTGCTCTTCTTGTTCACCGGCAGTCTGTTGTTGCCGCTCAAGGCACTGGTCCTGAACGCATTGAGTCTGAGTGCGACCTTCGGCGCCGTGGTGTGGATCTTCCAGGAGGGACACCTGGCGGGGGCGCTGGACGCCACGGTCACCGGGTCCTTGATCGCTCTCACCCCCATCCTGATGTTCTGTCTGATGTTCGGCCTCTCGATGGACTACGAGGTGTTCATGCTCTCCCGGATCAAGGAGGAGTACGAGCGCACCGGGGACAACACCGCCGCGGTGGCCCGCGGCCTGGAGCTGACCGGCCGGCTGGTGACGGCGGCGGCGCTGCTGCTGGGCATGGTGATGGTCGTAAGCCTGTTCACCGCACAGATCACCTTCCAGAAGATGCTCGGCCTCGGTCTGACGGTCGCCCTCGTGGTGGACACCCTGGTCGTCCGCGGCCTGCTGCTGCCCGCCTTTATGCGGCTCGCGGGCTCGGCCAACTGGTGGGCCCCGGGCCCCCTGCGCCGGGTGCACCGGAGGTTCGGGCTCAGCGAGGCGCCGAAGAGGACGGGCCAGGGCCACCCGGCGAAGGCTCCCTCGGCGGCAAAGGAGCCCGATGTGCCGGCGACCGCCGGTTCCTGACACACAGCCGGGCCGGGCATGACGTCGGTCATGCCCGGCCCGGCCGGCTTGTATCACGCCTCAGCTTTGCCTCACGCCTGCCCGAGCCTCACAGCCGCGCCGCCCGCTTGGGTGTCTCGTCCGTCTCCGCACCGGCGGCCAGGGCGGCAGGAGCCCGGCGGGCCTCCCGGATCAGCAGCACGGCCGGGACCAGCCCCAGCAGCAGCGGGGTCGGCTCCAGGATGGCCGCGCCCACCACGCTCCACGCGGCCAGTCCCCAGCCGATGGACTGCGGCACCACGACACCGAGCCGGGCCAGATGACAGACCAGGACGCCGAGCAGCAGCAGCGGTACAGCGAAGCTGGCGAGCACGATCCAGAACGCGCCGTTGGCCCCGCTGGGGTGAGCGAACTGCTCACGCGGCAGCCCCCACAGGTCCCCGCGGAACCAGTCGTCCATGTGCCCCGTGTTCTGCGCCCCCATTCCCACCAGGTGCCCGATGCCCAGAACGACCAAGCTTCGTCCCGCCCAGAGCGTCCTCATGGCGGCCCCTTTCGAAACTCTTAGTTTCGGAACTGTCGGTACCATAACATGAGCCCATGGGAAGACCGAGGGATACCCGGGTGGACGAAGCGATCCTGGCCGCGACCCGCGAACTGCTGGCGCGCCATGGATACGCCGGTCTGACGGTGGACGCGGTCGCCGAGCACGCCGGCATCGGGAAGGCGGCCATCTACCGCCGCTACGCCACCAAACAAGAGATGGTGTTCGCCGCCGCCGTGCACCGTTCCGACCTGGCGCCGCCACCCGACACGGGCAGCCTCCGGAGCGACCTCACCTGTCTGGTCGAGGACATCGTCGCCACGCTCGGCAACCCGGCGGCCTCCTCGGCCGTCCTCGGCCTGCTCGCCGATCTCGGGGCCCCCTCCGCTCTCGCCGACCGCTTCCACGCGAGCTTTGTCACCAGCCAGCGGGCGGTCGTCGCCGAGCTGATGGACCGGGCGGTGGCCCGCGGCGAACTCGGCGCGCCCCCGGACGTCGACCTCGTCCACGCGCTGCTCGCCGGCCCGGTCTTCGCCACGCTCTATCTGCAGCGCCGCCGTCCGGACGGTCTGGCCGAGCGGCTGGGCCGTATGGTCGCCGAAACGCTTCGCCTCGAGGATCGGGCAGCCGGCCATGGCGGGCATGCCACCGGAAGCGCTGCCGAGAGCGCCACCGCCTGAGCGGCCCCGCGCCTCATCCGCAGATCTTCTCCCCCGTCGCGGTGTATCCGCCGCGCCCGCCCGCGGATCTGTGGAGGTGGAAGGCGGCACACGGCCGCCACGGCCTGCGGAGGGGGAGCGGGATTCGTGGAGGAACACAGGACGCCAGAGGCCCCGCGGCGGCGCGTCGCTGTCGGCGTCGATCTGGTCGAGGTCGCCCGCGTCCGGTCGCTGCTGGAGGACAATCCCGCGGCCGAGACCGAGCTCTTCACCACCAGGGAGATCCGCTACTGCGCGGGCAAGCGCAATCGGTACGCCCACCTTGCGGCCAGGTTCGCCGCCAAAGAGGCCGCGTTCAAGGCGCTGGGCACCGGCCTCGGCCCGGGTATGCGGTGGACCGACGTCGAGGTGGTCAACGAGCCCCTGGGCCGGCCCAGGCTGCGGCTGCACGGCACCGCCGCGCAGGCGGCCGGGGCGCCCGGCAGCTGGTCGGCTGAGATCTCCCTGACCCACACCGATGACTACGCGATGGCGCAGGCGATTCTCCTGCTCCCGCCGGCCGCCGACGAACCGGCCATGCGCCGGACGGCCACTGACGAAGGATCACCATGCGCTTCCATCTGATCGACCGCATCGACGCCCTCGATCCCCATCGCTCGGTCACCGCCCGCAAGCTGACCTCTCGCCAGGAGGAGTTCTGGCGCGACGAGGGGCGTGGCCCGGAGATGCCGGCCCCGCTGGTCCTGGAGGCCCTGTGCCAGGCGGGCACCTGGCTGATCATGGGATCCACCGGGCTGCGCCGCCGGGCCGCGCTGCTGTCCGCCGACTCCGTCTCCTTCCAGGGGGCGGTGCGCCCCGGAGACGTCCTGGTCATGTCCGGCCGGGTGGAGTCGTTCGGGGAGGACACCGCCGTGCTCAGCGGCACGGTCACGGTCGGCGACCGCACCGTGCTGAGCGCCGACGCCATCATGTGCGCCCTCATCCCCACCGAAGACCTTGAGGATCCGCAGGACGTACGGCGGATGTACGACCGGCTGACGCGCGGCGCCACGATCACCGGCGGCGCGCTCAAGGAGGCCGTCGCATGAGGCGCGTGGCGATCACCGGCATCGGCGCGGTCACCCCCGTCGGCCTGGACGCGACCGCCACCTGGTCCGCCCTCGCCGCCGGACGCAGCGGCGTGAGCCGCCTGGAGACCTTCGACGCGAGCAGCTTCCCGGTCCGGATCGCCGGTCAGGTCAAGGGGTTTGTGCCGGAGCGGGCGGTGCCCGACCCGCGCGAGCGCAGGCATCTGTCCCGGGCCGCCCTGTTCGCGCTCGCCGCGACCCGCGAGGCGCTGTGCGACGCGGGAGACGGCTGGCAGGACACCGACCCCTACCGGCGCGGCGCGGCCGTCGGCGGCACGGTGGGCCGTCCCGAGCTCCAGGAACTGGTGGACATGTCCCATCTGCTGGAGTCCACCGGACAGCGGGAGTTCTACCGCCAGGCGCCCGGCGACGTCCTGCTCCGCGATCAGAACGTGGGCGCGGTGGCCGTCGCCCGCGCCGGCGGCTGCCAGGGGCCGCTGATCAGCGTGAGCACCGCGTGCGCCGGGTCGGCCCACGCCATCGGCGAGGCCTTCCGCCGGATCCAGGAAGGCGAGTGCCGGATGATGCTCGCCGGCGGCTTCGACGCGCTGACCACCTGGATGGACGTGGTGGGTTTCTCCCTCCTGGGCGCCGTGACCGACCGCTGGAACCATGACCCTCGGCGGGCCTCCCGCCCCTTCGACGCCCAGCGCTCCGGCTTCGTCCTGGGCGAGGGCGCGGTCATCGCCGTCCTGGAGGACTGGGAGAGCGCCCGGGCGCGCGGTGCCCGGATCCACGCCGAACTCCTCGGCTACGGCTCCACGCTCAACGCCTACCGCATCACCGACTCCCCGCCCGACGGCGGCGGGGCCATCGGCGCCATGCAGGACGCGCTCACCGAATCGCGCCTCGACCCGTCCGCCGTCGACTATGTGGCCGCCCACGGTACGGGCACACCGGGGAACGACATCAGCGAGACCACCGCCATCAAGAAGGTGTTCGGCTCGCACGCCCGGGAGCTGTCGGTCAGCTCGCCCAAGTCCATGACCGGACACCTCACCTCCGCCGCGGCCGGGGTGAACCTCATCGCCGCGCTCGGCGCGCTGCGCGAGGGCGTGGTGCCGCCCACGGTCAACCTCGACCACCCCGACCCCAAGCTCGACCTCGACTATGTGCCGAACGTGGCGCGCCGCCGCCCGGTGCGGGCCGC
This sequence comes from Streptomyces milbemycinicus, assembly GCF_002154605.1. Classification (GTDB taxonomy): domain Bacteria; phylum Actinomycetota; class Actinomycetes; order Streptomycetales; family Streptomycetaceae; genus Streptomyces; species Streptomyces milbemycinicus. The sequence goes on from NZ_MUNE01000035.1 coordinate 23,450, forward strand.
ACTGGTGAACGCCTTCGCCTTCGGCGGCACCAACGCCTCCTTCGCCCTCGGCCCCGGCGACGCGCGGCCCCACGACGGCACACGGTCCGAACAGGAAGGCAGGACAGCCGCATGACCGCGCTCGACGAGATCGTCGAGGTGTTCCCGGGGCTGCGGGCCACGGCTTTCACCAACGTCCCGCACACCCTCCCGGTCCTCGATACCCACTTCCCACGGTTCCCCGTGCTGCCCGGAGTGCTGATCCTCGACACGCTCGCCCAGGTCGCCGCCGTGGCGCTCGGGGCGGCCGGCGAGGGTCCGGGGCGATGGGGGCTCGCGGAGGCGCGGCGGATCCGCTTCCGCTACTACGTCACCCCCGGCGACCGGATGGAGACCACCGTGGACATCGCCGAGGTCACCGGGGACACCGCGCTGTGCACCGGCACCGTGCGGGTGGACGGCCGCTCCGTCACCACCGTGCGCGTTCTGCGTATGGCCCGCCGCGCCCCGCAGGACGCCCCGGCCGCGAGCGAGGGGACACCGGCGTGAAGCGCGTTGTGATCACTGGCGTCGGGCTGCTCACCGCGCTCGGCAAGGGACACCGGGAGACCTGGCGGAGCCTGCTGGAGGGACGGACCGCAATCGGGCCCATCCGGGGCTTCGACCCGGCGTCCTTCCGTACCCGACTGGCCGCGGAGATCGAGGACTTCCAGCCCACCGAATACGCCCACCGGCGCGCCTTGCGCACCACGACCCGCAATGACCGGCTCGCCATCGCCGGTGCGGCCCTCGCCGTCCGGGACGCGGGCCTGGACTTCGCCGACTACGACCCCGAGCGGGCCGCGGCCTTCGTCGGCGGCAACAAGGAAATCTCCAACCCCGAGCATCTGCTGACCGGCAGCCTGGCAGCCCGCAGGCCCGACGGCCGCGCCGACCTCGCCCTGCTGGGCGAGCGGGCCTCGTCCGCCTTCTACCCGCTGTACTACGTGGAAGGGCTCCAATCCGCCGCGCTGTACCACCTCTCGGCCGCCTACGGCCTCAAGGGGCCGAACGCCTACTTCCACGGGACGGCGGATGCCGGCGCCACCGCGATCGGGCGCGCCTACCGCTCCATCCGGCGCGGTGAGTCACAGGTGGCGCTCGCCGGCGGCTGCGATGACGCGGCCTCATGGTGGGTCACCTCCAAGATGGACGGCCTGGGAGTCCTCAGCACCCGCAACGACCTGGGCGCCCAGGCATTCCGGCCGTACGACGCGGACCGGTCCGGCTCCGTGCTCGGCGAGGGGGCGGCCTTCCTGGTGCTGGAGGAGCGCGAGGCGGCGCTCCGCCGCGGCGCCCACCTCTACGCCGAGATCAGCGGCTTCGGCTCCACGCTGGACAGCGCCCGGCTGCTCACCCCCGCCGAGGACGGCGCGCCGCTCGCCGCGGCGATGAGCCACGCTCTGGAGGAGGCGCGGACACCGCCCGAGGACGTGGACTACATCGCCACGCATGGCTGCGCCACCCGGCTGGGCGACGCCAGCGAGGCGCGCGCCCTGCGGCGGACGTTCACCGCGCCGGACCGTCGGCCGGTGGCCAGCAGCGTCAAGCCGGCGACCGGCCATCTGGTCGCCGCCGCCGGCGCGCTGAACGCCGCGGTGTGCGCGCTGGCCATCGACGGGGGCGCGGTGCCCCCGACGCTGAATCTCGACCGGCCCGACCCGGCCTGCCAGGGGCTGGACTGGGTCCCAGGACAGGCCCGGGAACTGCCGGTGCGCCATGCGCTGGCGCTGGCGCGCGGCCTGGAAGGACAGCAGGTCGCCCTGGCACTCACCGCCCCGGGGGACCGGTGAGAAGCCGCGCCGACGACCGCGTCGGCCGCACACACGACATCGGCGGCACAGCAGACAACGGAGGGGAGCCGATGGCCAGGCGGAACAAACGGGGACCTGTGACGAGGACCGTCACCACGGTGGCCGTGGTGGGCACCGGGGCGCTGACCTCCCAGGGGGCGGGAGCGGCGGCGCTGTGGGAGGGCGCGCGGGCCGGCCGGGTCGCCATCCGGCCCGTCCAGCACATCGATATGCGGGGGCTCGCCACCAAGCTCGGCGGCGAGGTCGAGGGGGCGCGGACCGCGCCCCGCGGCTATCGCAGGCCCGAGGGCCACCGCGAGCGGGCGCTCGACCTGGCCCTGGCCGCCGCCGAGGAGGCGCTTGCCGCGCTGGCGGCGCTGCCCGAGGGGACGGTGGCCCCGACCCGCTTCGGGTTGGTGCTGGGCACCTGCAACGCCGGGCTGCTCTCCGCGCGGGCCTGGCTGGACGCGGCGCGCCGGGGCGCGGCCCCCGACCCCAGGCTGCCACTGCTGGCCACGCCCCAGGCGCTCGCCGAGTCGGTGGCCGCGGCGTACGGACTGCGCGGCCCGGTGCTCGCGGTCAACACCGCCTGCGCCTCCGGGGCGAACGCCATCGGGCTCGGCGCGGACCTGGTGCGACAGGGCCGGGCGGACGCGGTGCTGGCGGGGGGCACCGACGCCTTCTCGGATGTCGTCTTCGCCGGGTTCAACGCCCTGGAGTCGCTGTCGCCCGAGCCCGCAGCGCCGTACTCGGCCGACCGGCAGGGCCTCTCGCTGGGCGAGGGCAGCGGCATGGTGCTGCTGGTGTCCACCGGGTTCGCGGCGGCGCACGGACTGCGCCCGCTGGCCGAAGTCGCCGGCTACGGCCTGTCCGCCGACGGCTATCACGTCACCGCGCCACACCCCGAGGGCGCCGGAGCGGCCCGGGCGATCGACTCTGCGCTGCGCCGGTCCGGTGTCGCGCCCGAGGACATCGGCTATGTCAACGGCCATGGCACCGGCACGCCCAAGAACGACCCGGCGGAGTCCGCCGCCATCGCCCGGGCGCTCGGTGAGAGCGCCGCGCACACCCCGGTCAGCAGCACCAAGTCCGTCATCGGGCATCTGCTCGGCGCGGCGGGGGCGGTGGAGGCCATCGTCACCGCACACGCCCTGGACGAGCAACTGGCCCCGCCCACCGCCGGATACACCCGGTCGGCCCCCGAGTGCCCGCTCGACTATGTGCCCGGTGCGGCGCGACCGCTGCACACCGACGCCGCGCTCTCCAACAACTTCGCCTTCGCCGGGGCCAACGCCGCCCTGGTGCTCACCCGCCCCGGCACCCACACCCCGCCCGTCCCCGACTGGGACCGTGTGGTGGTCACCGGAGTGTCAGTGCTCGGACCGGCAGGCGACGGGATCCAGGCGGCGCGCCGCGCGCTGCGGGCCGGCCAGGAGGCCGGCTCCCTGGAGGGTGGGCTGCGGCTCGGCCGCGTGGCGCTGGGCGACGAGGAGATCGCCCCGTATCTGACCCGGCGCCAGCGCCGCCGGATGGACCGGCTCGCGGTCCTCTCCATCGTGGCCACGGCCAAGGCACTGGCCGACGCCGGGCTGTCCGCCGACGAGAGCGTCGGGGTGGTCTTCGGCACCGGTACGGGCCCCATGGAGGCCATGGAGAAATTCGTCCTTCCGCTGCTGGAGGAGGGCGCCGCGGCCGCCGACCCGAGTGTCTTTCCGAACACGGTCTACAACCAGGCGGCCGGACAGGTGGCCACCCACCTCGGGCTGCGCGGCCCCACCTCCACCCTGTCGGTGGGCCACGCCACCGGCGCGGCCGCCGTCGCGTACACCGCGGATCTGCTGGCCGCCGGACACGCGGACGCGCTGGTGTGCACGGTCACCGACACGCTGACCGAGCAGGTCGCCCGCGCCTACACGGCCACCGGCGCGGCCTCCACCCGCCCGCCCGGCGCACCGGCCGACGGTCGCTTCACCCTCGCCGAGGGCAGCGTGGCCCTGGTCATGGAGCGGCTTTCGGCGGCCCGGGCGCGCGGCGCCACGGTGCTCGGCGAGGTCCTGGGCCACGGCATGGCCTCCGACGCCAGCCGGGCCCGGCTGTGGGACCCGCGAGGCCGCGGAATGGAGCTCGCCATGCGCCGTGCGCTCGCCGACGCCGGTCTTACGCCGCGGGACGTGGGCGGGGTGTGGCTGTCGGCCGCCGGGCTGACCGCGGCCGACCGGGCCGAGAGCGCGGCCGTGGAGCGGGTGTTCGGCAGCGACACCGCACCGCCGAGCCATGCGCCCAAGAGCGTGCTGGGCGAGCCGATGGGGGTCGGCGGCGCGCTGTGCCTCGCGCTGTCCCTGTGGTCGGGGGACACCCGGCCCGCCGGCCCCGCGGTGGTCAACAGCTCCTCGCTCGGCGGCAGTCATGTCTCCCTGGTGGTCGCCGCGGGCGACCCGCACGGGACCGGTGACCCCGGTGGCCCGGACAACGACGAAGGGGTAAACCAGTGAAGCTCTCAGGACAGATCGCCCTGGTGACCGGCGGTTCGCGCGGCATCGGCGCGGCGATCTGCCGCCGCCTCGCGGCGGAAGGGGCCTCGGTCGCCGTCAACTACCGCTCCTCCGAGGGCGAGGCCAAGGAGGTGGTCCGCTCCATCGAGGAGGCCGGCGGCACCGCCCTGGCGGTCCGCGGCGATGTGTCCGACCACACCGAGGCCGCGGCGGCGGTGCGGCGGGTCACCGAGGAACTGGGCGATCTGCACATGCTGGTGAACAACGCCGGCGTCGCCAAGGACGCCCTCATCTACAACATGGCGCCGGACGACTGGCTGGACGTCATGCGGATCAACTTCGGCGGCGTCTTCAACTGCACCCAGGCGGTTCTGCCGCACTTCATGGCCAAGGGCGAGGGCGTCATCGTCAATGTGTCCTCGGTGATGGGGGAGCGCGGCTGGGTGGGGGAGTCCAACTACGCCGCGTCCAAGGGCGCGGTCAACGCCTTCACCCGCTGCTGCGCCATGGAATCGGCCCGCTTCGGCATCCGGGTGAACGCCGTGCTGCCCGGCTTCTCGCCCACTGAGCTGGTGGCGGGGCTCACGGAGGGGGCCACCGGCAAGGGGATCCGCCGTCAGATACCGCAGCGCAGGTTCGGAACCGTCGAGGAGATCGCCGACGTGGTGTGCTTTCTGGCGGGCCCCGAGTCGCGCTATATGACCGGCTCGCTGGTCACCGTGGACGGCGGGGCGATGACCGCGCTGGGCCTCGGACGCCCTAACTAGGCCGCATCCCGGCCGGATGTATCCGGGCCGGACCGCGGCGGATCTGTAGGGGTGTGAGAGCGGGGGCGCCGCGTCGAGACGGCGCCCGACCGCACCGTATCCCCCACGCCGACCGGCAGTACTCAAACGTCACAGCACTCAAACGTCACAGCACTCAAACGTCACAGCACTCAATTGTCACTGACACAGGAGAGACCCTCACATGGACCGTACCCAGATCAGCGAAGCCGTCCAGAAGGCCGTCGTCGAGGCGGTGGGCGCCGAGCCGGAGGAGGTCGTTCCAGAGGCCACCCTGCTCGACGAGCTCGGGGCCGAGTCGATCGACCTGCTCGACATCCTCTTCCGCCTGGAGCGCTCGATCGGTGTCAAGATCCAGGCCGCCCAGCTCGCCGAGTATGTCCAGGGCGGCATCCCGGACGACGAGTTCGGCGACGAGAACGAGATCATCACCGAGCGCGGGCTGGCTCAGCTCAAGCGGGTGATGCCGCAGATCGATGTGGCCGAGCTGTCCGGCCGGCTCCAGGCCACCCAGGTCATGGGCCTGTTCACGGTGGACAACCTGGTCGATCTGGTGGTCGCCCAGGTCGAGGCCTCCGCCGCCACCGCGGCCGCGTGAGGGGACCACGGTGACCGCGATCCATATCGTCGGTACCGGCGGCTACCAGCCGGGCGATCCCATACCCACCAGTGAGATCGCCCGGCTCGCCGGCCCACTGCCCGAGGACGTCCTCCAGGGCCTGTCCATCGAGCGCCGTTACTGGATGATCGACCCCGCGACCGGCGAACACCGGGAGAACAACTCGGACATGGCCTACAAGGCCGCCGTGCGGGCCCTGGACTCCGCCGGGATCGAGCCCGGCGAGATCGACCTGATGATCCTGGCCACCGGCACCCCGGACTACCCGCTGCCGCCGCTGGTCAACTTCGTCCAGGACCGTCTGGGGCTGGAGCGGTGCGCGACCTTGGAGATCCGCTCCGGCGGCGCGGGCGTGGTGCAGGCCCTGGATATCGCGCGGATGTATCTGGCCGCCGGGGTGCACACCACCGCGCTGGTCATCGGCAGCGAGGCGATTTCGCCGGTGCTCGCTCCGATCTTCCTCGGCAAGGACCCCGAATCCATCCGGATGCGCGACCGCATGCCGCTGTACATGTTCGGCGACGGGGCGGGGGCCATGGTGCTGCGGGCGCAGGACGGGCCCGGCGGGCTGCGGGGTGCGGCCTCCGCGTGCATCGGCGGCGGTCGCAAGCCCGGCATTCACTCGGTCGGCGGCGGCACCCATGCCCCGATCCATGAGCAGCTGAAGGCCAAGCGGCTGGTCGACCTGAAGGTCGATGTGGTGGGGGCGGGCGACTTCACCCCGGTCATGGTGACCGAGGCGATCAGCGGCACGCTGGCCCGTGCCGGTCTGGCCGTGGACACCGTCGATCTGTGCCTGGTGCCGGAGGGCAATGTCGGCTGGATGCTCGACTCGCTGCGCGAGGCGGGCCTTGACACCACCGAGTGGAAGGCCCTCGACGGCAAGATCATCGACAGCCTCTCCACCATGGGGGCGGTCGGCTGCGCCGCGGTCCCGCTCTTCCTGGACGACGCATGGCGCAGCGGCCGGGTCAAGCCCGGGGACCGGATCATGCTGGTCGGGGTGGAGAGCACCAAGTGGATCTACGCGGGCGCGGTCGTGGACTGGACAGCAGAGGCCCCGGCCTGAGACCGCAAGCCGACGACACAGGGGGCGTGACACCCATGGAGACCGCATCGGCCACCACCTCGGCTTCACCACGCTGGCGATCCATCACCCAGCAGCAATTCCGGCAGGTCATGGGCCAGTTCCTCACCGGTGTCACGATCGTGACGGCGCGGGCCGAGGACGGTCCGCACGGCACCACCGTCAACTCGTTCGCCTCGCTGTCCCTCGATCCACCGCTGATCATGGTCTGTCTGCGGGCCGGCTCCCGCACCGGCGCGGTGGTCGCGGCGGCCGGAGCGTTCACCGTGAACATCCTCAGCCGGGGCCAGGCGGAGCTCGGCGCCCGGTTCGCGGCCTCCGGCCGTCCGTCGGGCCATGAGGCGTTCGCCGGTATCCCACACCATCTGGGCGCAAGCGGCGCGCCGGTCCTCGCCGGCACGCTCGCACATCTCGAATGCCGGGTCAGGAAGACGGTCGCCGCGGGGGACCACACCCTCTTCATCGCCGAGGTGTTCGATCTCGACGCGGGCCCGGAATTCCTGGACATTCCCCCGCTCGCCTTTCATCAGGGGCGCTTTCTCACCATTCCTTGACAGAGCGCGGGGGCCGTGCGGGACACCGCGCACGGCCCCCCGTGTCTTTGCCTCGGCGTCACCTCGCCCATCAATTGAGGAGTTGGTTCTCATGAGCGCGATCGCCTTTCTCTTTCCCGGCCAGGGTTCCCAGCGCGTCGGCATGGGACACGATCTTGTCGCGCGCCACCCGGAGCTGCTGGACCGCTACTACCGGCCGGCCGACGAACTGCTGGGATTTCCGCTCTCCCGGCTGTGCTGGGAAGGCCCTCTGGAAGAGCTGCGGGACACCCGTATCACCCAGCCCGCCGTCTTTCTGACCAGCCTTGTCACCCTGGATGTGCTGCGCTCACGCGGCGTCGAGCCCGCGCTGGTCGCCGGGCACAGCCTGGGGGAGTACACGGCCCTGGTGTGTGCGGGGGTGCTCGACTGGCGCGATGCGCTGCGGCTGGTCCGGCGGCGCGGCGAGCTCATGGCCGCGGTCAACGAACGGACCCCGGGCGCCATGGCGGCGGTGATCGGGCTCGGTGCCCCGGCTGTGGAGAAGCTGTGCGCCTCGGTGGGGGCCGAGGACGGCGGGGTGGTCGAGGTGGCCAACTACAACGACCCCGGACAGCTGGTGATCTCGGGCACGGCGGCCGCCGTCCGGGCGACGGCGGCCGCGGCAAAGGAGGCCGGGGCGCAGAAGGTGGTGATCCTCGATGTGGGTGCACCCTTCCACTGCAGTCTGATGCGGGATGTGGAGGCTGCCTTCCGGGCCGACTTGGAGGCGGTCACCTTTCACGAGCCGCGCATTCCGGTCGTGGCCAATGTGACCGCCGGATATGTGCGCGGCGCGGACGGGGCGGTGGACGGGCTGCGCCGCCAGCTCGCCGGGTCGGTCCGCTGGACCGAGACCCTGGAGCGGCTGGCGGCGGACGGTGCCACGGCCTTTGTCGAAGTCGGGCCGGGGAAAGTGCTCACCGGCTTCGCCCGTGCGACCCGGCCGGAGATTCCGCAGTACGCCACGCGTGACGCACGCCAACTCGACCGGGCCATAAAAGCCCTGACGAGCAATGGTGAACCCGAACCCCCTGTTGTAGATTGAACCTCTGAATCTATAGGTGCACGACGGGCGCGGCTTTAGGACGCGCCCGCCGAGCGGGGGAGAAGGAGCCGGAACCATGGATCATGAGCAAGCGGAATTGCTGGGACGCCTGTCCGATGCTCTCGGTCCGGTGCCCAAGAGCGTGCTGGAAAACGCGCAATCAGTCTTCAGAGAAAACGCGTCTCGCCTTCCTGATGCCGACGGGGATTCGGAAGACGCGGCGGTGGACCGGAAGGACCAGGTCCACGAGAACCGGACGGCCCATGCTTCTCCTGCGTAGACCGCCGGCTCACGGCGAAGGCGCGTAGACCGGCCGCCCTGATGCGGGAGGCGAGCACGGTGTCGCTCTTGTGGACGCGGCCCTGATCCTGTAACAGCTTCTTCAAATGGGCCAGGCAGCGCGCACGCACCGGGCCCAGCGAGCCCCGCGGCATACCGAGCGTCTCGCTGATCTCGTCGTACGACATCGGCGGATCGGTCACCAGCAGCCCCAGAAGGGCCTGGCACTTGGGCGACAGCGCGCAGAACGCCGTCAGGACCTCGTCATCGCGCTCGCGGGCCAGCGCGACATCCTCCGGCAGCTCCCCGGCCACCTCCGGCCGGTCGAACGCCTCGGTGCCGCCGACCGGTACGCTGCGCCCCGACTTCTCCAGGTGCTTCAGGCTCTCCCGACGGGCCGAGGTGGAAATCCACTGGGCCAGCCGCTCCGGCGACCGGAGTTTGTCCAGGTGCTGAACGACGCGCAGCCAGGTCGCCTGGCTGACATCGCCGCAGTCGGCCGGGCTCAGCCGGTGTGAGCGGGCGATCGCCCAGATCAGCGGCGCATACCGCTCCACGATCTGATTCCAGCAGTCCTGATCCCCGGCAAGACAGCCGTCCACCAGATCGTTCAATGACCGTGCGTACACGTATCCCCCCGTGAACTTTCTTTTTTGGCTCCGGGCTGAATAGGTTCGATCGACACCTATTACTCCGGTTCGCCGCGAGGTGACCAAAACTCAAATTCACCTCAGCTACGAGTGTTTACTATAGAGCGGCGCCGACTGTGCCTGTCAACCGTCTCCGGGGGGCTGTGGAAATGTTGACTGGCGGGTAGCCAATCTACGGTGGATGCGCCGGGGTGCGCGCCCCGGCGCGGCGTCCGATAGTCGATCCTGTTTCGGTGCGGATTTCGTTTCGAATATGTGTCCGGTGTATCTGAAGCTAACATTCCGCTATCTGTGAAGCGGGGTCACCGTGCCCGCCACACAGACGCCACAGACGGACACCACAGAGAGGAGCCACACGATGAGTGAGACCGTGAACGAGCGAGGCGGGATGCAAGGCGGGATGCAAGGTGGGATCCGCGTCGCGCGCCTGGAGGATGTGCAGCCTGGCGAGATGACGACGGTCGAAGTGGAGGGCGTCAGGGTGCTCCTGGCGAACGTCGGGGGGACGGTCCGCGCCCTGCGCGACAGCTGCTCGCACGAAGAAGCCCCCTTGTCGGAGGGCGAGTTGGAGGGGGAGACGGTGGTCTGCCCCTGGCACTTCAGCAGCTTCTGCCTCCGCACGGGCGAGGCGCTGGAGATGCCCGCCGTGGACCCCGTAGAGGCCTACGCGGTCCACGTAGTGGACGGAGAAGTGTTCCTTTCTCGCCAGTGAACGTGGGGAACTGACGCGGGCGGCGTTCACTAAACGGAGGCGCTGTATCGTGTGCCTGAACGCCGGGTTTCTTGTCGAGCGGCGGAGTATCAGGGAGGGGGACGCGTGTCGCCAGGGGAAGCGCACGTCGCACCGTACTCACGGCGCGAGCGGCTGCGCATCGCGACCATCCGCGAGATCAAGGATGTCGCCCGGACGCTCCTGGTTCAGGAGGGCCCGGAGAACGTGACGATCCGGGCCATCGCCCGTGAGATGGGCATGACCGCGCCCGCCGTCTACCGCTACTTCAGCAGCCGTGACGCCCTGATCCTCCAGCTGCGTGTGGACATCTTCGCCGAGATGGCCCGTTATATGCGCGGTGTGATCGGGCGGCTCCCCGAGTCGGAGCCCGGCCGCGGGCTGATCGGCGGGGCGAGAGCGCTGCGCGTCTGGGCCATCAAGCATCCCCATGAGTTCGGGCTCATACTCGGCCCCTGGGCCCCGGGCCTGGGCCGGGAGGAGACCAAGCCCGACCGGAACATGGGCTGGGTCTTCGGCTCGGTGTTCTCCGACCTGATCTCGGACCTGTGGCGGGTGCGCGGCTTCCCCGCTCCCAATGAGGAAGAGCTCGACCCCGGGCTCGTACGGGCGCTTGTCGAGCTCAGCGAGGATCAGGGCGTCGAGATGCCCCCGGGTGCGCTCGCCGTGATGCTCCGCTGCTGGGTCCGGCTGTACGGGGTGATCTCGATGGAGGCCCTTGGCCATATGTCCTTCGCCCTCCAGGAGGGGAAGTCCTTCTTCGAGTTCGAGCTGCGCAACCTCTGTCTGATGCTGGACATCGAGGAGTTCTACGAGGAGGACACGGCCCAGGGGGCCTAGGGGATCCATGGACGATCACCTAGGGGATCACCTAGGGCCGCCTCGGGGTACATCGCGGCACGTTTGTACACCGAGAGGCGTAAGCTGTACCGGTGCCCATCCGGGCACGCCGAACCTGTGTCACTGTCCCCTGTGAGTGGGGTGCGGCGTCGAGCGCCCTTGACGTGGCGGGCGCGGCGTGTCCGCATCGTGTCGACCCTGGCAACCGGTGTAGAACGGGGGATGTGACGGCATTGGCTACCCGGCCCATCTCCAGCTCTCCCACAGGGCCCGGTCACCCGGGCCCGGGCGGAGACCTGGTCCTTGCCCGTACGCCTGGCTGTCCACGGTGACCGTGGAGGACGAGCGCAGCGGGTCCCATAGCACGTCCAGCGGTCCCCTCGACGGGCAGGAGGCCGCCCGGGCCGTACTCGACAAGGCCGCGCACGAGAACTTTCCCGTCGCCCCCTTCTTCCTTCCCCGCGCCTGGCGGGCCGACCTCATGGCGATCTACGGCTACGCCCGTCTGGTCGACGACATCGGCGACGGCGACCTTCCCCCCGGCGGCTCGGACGCCGAGCTGCTGGGCCTCGACCGCGACCGGGCCGACGATCCGCTCATGATGCTCGACGCGTTCGAGAAGGACCTGTGGCGCGTCTTCGGCGAGCCGGGCGGTACGGGCGGCGCGAGCGGTACGGGCGGCGCGGCCGGCACCGGCAGCGTGTCCCCGGACCCCCGCCATCCGCTGCTGCGCGCGCTGCGCCCCACGGTCCGCCGCCACCGGCTGCCCCCCGAGCCGTTCCTCGGCCTGATCGAGGCGAACCGGCAGGACCAGCGGGTGCGCCGGTACGAAACCTATGAGGACCTGCTCGGCTACTGCGAGCTGTCCGCCAACCCGGTGGGCCGGCTGGTGCTCGGTGTGACCGGCACCACCAGCCCCGAGCGGGTCCGCCGCTCCGACTCGATCTGCACCGCGCTCCAGATCGTGGAACATCTGCAGGACGTCGCCGAGGACCTTCGCCGCGACCGCGTCTATCTGCCCGCCGAGGACATGAAGAGTTTCGGGGTGACGGAGGCCGATCTCGCCGCCCCCACGGCCGGCGCCCCGGTGCGCGCCCTGATCGCCCATGAAGCGGCCCGCGCCGAAACCCTGCTGAATGAAGGGACCCCCCTCGTGGGTAGCGTCCACGGCAGGCTCAAGTGGTTGCTCGCCGGGTTCGTGGCAGGGGGACGGGCCGCTCTGAGGGCGGTCGCGGCCGCGGGATACGACGTACTGCCTGGACCGCCCAGACCCACCAAGCTCAGCCTGCTGCGCGAGGTGGGGGCGACACTGCGAAGAGAGGGGTGAGCCGGACCGTGACCGGAGCTCCGCACGCGTCCGCACCAGTGCTCGCGGCGTACCGGTACTGCGAGGCCGTGACCGGGCAGCAGGCGCGTAACTTCGCGTACGGCATCAGGCTGCTGCCCACCGAGAAGCGCCGGGCGATGTCCGCGCTCTACGCCTTCTCGCGCCGCGTCGACGACATCGGGGACGGCCGCCTGGACGCCGACGCCAAGCGGGCGCGGCTGGCCGACACCCGCGCCGTGCTCGACCGCATCAGGGACCGCGGGATCGAGGAGGACGACACCGACCCGGTCGCCGTTGCGCTCGCGCATGCCGCGCGCCGCTTCCCGATCCCGCTGGGCGGGCTCGACGAGCTGATCGACGGCGTGCTGATGGATGTGTCCGGCCAGACCTATGAGACCTGGGACGATCTCAGGGCCTACTGCCGCTGTGTCGCGGGCGCCATCGGGCGGCTCTCCCTCGGCGTCTTCGGGACCGTGCGCGCCCCCGGGATGAGCGCGCGCGAGATCGAGCGCGCCCCCGAGTACGCCGATACGCTCGGCCTGGCCCTGCAGCTCACCAACATCCTCCGGGACATCCGCGAGGACGCCTCCGGCGGCCGCACCTATCTGCCCGCCGACGACCTCGCCAAGTTCGGCTGCCCGACCGGCATCCACGCCTCCATCGCCCCGCCGGACGCCGACTTCACCGGACTGGTGCAGTTCGAGGTCCGGCGGGCCAGAGCCCTGTTCGCCGAGGGCTACAAGCTGCTGCCGATGCTGGACCGCCGCAGCGGCGCCTGCGTGGCCGCCATGGCCGGTATCTACCGAAGGCTCCTGGAGCGCATCGCCCGCGACCCGGAGGCCGTGCTGCGCGGCCGGGTCTCGCTTCCCGGCCGCGAGAAGGTGTACGTCGCCGTCCGCGGCCTGGCCGGGCTCGACGCCCGGGCCGCCGCCCGCCGCGGCGCCGGGGGACGGTCATGACCCTCCCGGCGGACCCGCATCCACGCCGCACAAGCCCGAACCCAAGCGCACCCCCTGAGCCGACCCCACGCCCCCAGGCCGATCCCGGCCCGCGCGGTGCAGAGACGGCAGGCCGCCTCCTCGGGGCGGCCGTGCCGTCGCGGAAGCAGGCGGGCGGTCCGGGCGCGGGCGGCGGCCGGTCACGGGGGTCCGTGGTCGTCGTGGGCGGCGGGCTGGCGGGCACCACGGCGGCGCTCGCGCTCGCCGACGCCGGGCTGCGTGTGACCGTGCTGGAGGGGCGCCCCCGGCTGGGCGGGCTCGCCTTCTCCTTCCGCCGCCCGTCCCCCGTGGGCGAGCTGACCGTCGACAACGGCCAGCATGTGTATCTGCGCTGCTGCTCCGCCTACCGGTGGTTCCTCGACCGGGTCGGCGGCTCCCGGCTCGCCCCGCTGCAGGGCAGGCTCGACGTGCCCGTCCTGGACGCCGACGGGCGGCCGGGTCGGCGGCTCGGCCGGCTGCGCCGCGCCGCCCTGCCCGTACCGCTGCACCTGGCCGCGAGCCTCGCCACCTATCCGCACCTCTCGCTGGCCGAGCGCGCCCAGGTGGGGCGTGCCGCGCTTGCCCTGGGGCGGCTCGACCCGACCGACCCGGCCCTGGACGGGGTGGACTTCGGCGACTGGCTGCGCCGCCATGGACAGTCGCCGCGCGCCGTGGAGGCGCTGTGGGACCTGGTCGGGGTCGCCACGCTCAACGCCACCGCCCGCGACGCCTCGCTCGGCCTGGCCGCGATGGTCTTCAAGACCGGGCTGCTCTCCCGCCCCGGCGCGGCCGATATCGGCTGGGCCCGCACCCCCCTCGGCGAGCTGCACGACACCCTCGCCCGCGCGGCCCTGGACAAGGCCGGCGTGGTCTGCGAGCTGCGCACGAAAGTGACCGCCGTCGCCCGCACCGCCGAGGGCCGCTGGAGCGTGCACACGGCGGGCGGCGCGCCGCTGGAGGCGGACGCGGTGGTGCTGGCCGTACCGCAGCGCGAGGCCCACGCCCTGCTTCCCGAGGGCGCCCTGGACGCCCCGGACCGGCTGCTGCGCATCGGCACGGCGCCGATCCTGAACATCCATGTGGTTTACGATCGCAAAGTCATGCGCCGCCCCTTCTTCGCCGCGATCGGCACCCCCGTCCAGTGGGTCTTCGACCGCACCGACGCCTCCGGCCTGGCGAAGCTCCCCGGGGCGGGGGACAGCCAGTACCTGGCGCTGTCCCAGTCCGCGGCGCACCAGGAGATCGAGCTCCCGGCCGCCGAGCTGCGCGCCCGCTATCTGCCCGAGCTGGAGCGGCTGCTGCCCGCTGCCCGCGGCGCCGCGGTGCGCGACTTCTTCGTCACCCGCGAGCGCACCGCGACCTTCGCCCCCACCCCCGGCGTCGGGCGGCTGCGCCCCGACGCCCCCACGAACGCGCCCGGCCTGTATCTGGCCGGGGCGTGGACCGCCACCGGCTGGCCCGCGACCATGGAGGGCGCCGTGCGCAGTGGGCTGTCCGCCGCCCGTACGGCCCTCTGCGACCTCGGCCGCCCGCATCGCGACCCGCCCCCCGCCTCCGGCCGGGGGACCCCCAAGGAGGCGGCATGAGCACCACCGCACAGAACCAAGGAGAAACCGTGACCCCGGCGACCCCAGCAGCCGACACCGCAGGCGTGATCGCGCTGCTCGAGCGCGGACGCACGCTGGCCACGCCGGTGCTGCGCGCCGCCGTGGACCGGCTGGCCTCGCCCATGGACACCGTGGCCGCCTACCACTTCGGCTGGATCGACGCCCAGGGCCGCCCGGCCGCGGGCGACGGCGGCAAGGCCGTCCGCCCCGCCCTCGCGCTGCTGTCCGCCGAGGTGGCGGGCCAGGCCCCCGAGGTGGGGGTGCCCGGCGCGGTCGCGGTGGAGCTGGTGCACAACTTCTCGCTGCTGCACGACGACCTGATGGACGGTGACGAGCAGCGCCGCCACCGCGACACCGTCTGGAAGGTGCACGGACCGGCGCAGGCCATCCTCGTCGGGGACGCGCTGTTCGCCCTGGCCGGCGAGATACTGCTCGAACTGGGCACGGTGGAGGCCGGGCGCGCCACCCGCCGGCTCACCTCCGCGACCCGCAAGCTCATCGACGGCCAGGCCCAGGACATCAGCTACGAGCACCGCGAGCGGGTCACCGTCGCGGAGTGCCTGGAGATGGAGGGCAACAAAACCGGCGCGCTGCTCGCCTGTGCCGCCTCCATCGGCGCGGTCCTCGGCGGCGCCGACGACCGTACGGCTGACACCCTGGAGCGGTACGGCTACCACCTCGGGCTCGCCTTCCAGGCCGTGGACGATCTGCTCGGCATCTGGGGCGACCCCGACGCCACGGGCAAGCAGACCTGGAGCGATCTGCGCCAGCGCAAGAAGTCGCTGCCGGTGGTGGCCGCCCTCGACGCGGGCGGCGAACTCCTCCTCGTCGAAGTCGGCGAACTCGGCCTCGGTCTTCTTGGCGTCGGCCGCGAGCAGCCGGGCCAGGCGCTCGGACGCCTCGCCGCCCGCGTCGAGGGCG
>NZ_MUNE01000350.1 GCF_002154605.1 Streptomyces milbemycinicus
TGGACCGGCGCCGGTCCATCGAGGACCATCTGGCCGATCTGTGGGCGTTGCTGCTGCCCTCACTTCAGACCCGCCCCATCGCCGCGGAGCTGTTCCCGATGGCCCGACAGGCTTGAGGGCGGGTCCGAGGGCGGTCTGAGGGCGGGTCTGAGGGCGCGTGGCTACCAGATCTCGTCGACCCACTCGGGGTGGTCGACGAACGGGTTCCGGTTGTGCTGGTAGTCGTCGTATATCACCTGGTTGCGCCGCTGCTCAAAGGCGTCCGGCGGGTCCTCGGCGTTCCACTTGCGCAGCACGGACAGCCGCCCCAGATACGGCTGACTGCCGTTGCCCGCCTTGTCGTTGACCTCGAGGTCGGCGAAGCCGTCGCCGCCCTCGTAGCGCACCGCCATGTAGAAGATCATGCGGGCCACATCGCCCTTGACGGCGTCGCGGGGCTCGAAGGAGTCGGAGTCGGTGTAGTTGCCGGGTGCCTCGGACACCTGGGAGCCACCCTCGTCGAAGTCCTTGTTGCCGCGGGTGCTGTTGACCGACACGTCCTCGGGGCGCAGATGGTGCAGATCGGTGCCCGGACCGGTCGCGGTGCCGAAGTCGCCGTGTGACTTGGCCCAGACGTGTTCCCGGTTCCAGTCGTTGGCGTTGCCGCCGTTGGAACTCTTGCTCTGCGAGCGGCCGGTGTAGAGCAGGATGACGTTGGCGGAGTTGCGGGGGTCCTCGTCGGTGTTCTTGAGGGCGTCCCACACCTGGCTGTACGAGATCTTGCTGTTGGTGCTGATGATCTTGTGCAGGGCGTCTTTGAGGGGCTGCCCCGTCTTGCCGATCGCGTCCTTGTAGTACGTGTCGTCGTAGCCGGCGGCCCGCGTCGAGTCGGCGAGCGTGGTGCCGGCGGTGGCGGGAGTCTGCGCGGTGGCGGTCACGGCCACCGCGCAGACCAGAAGGGCCAGGGATTTCCAGCGGGTCACACGGGTGATGTGCACAGGCGGTCCTCTCCCCGATTCGCGTTCGATCGCCGAAAGCGTGTCAGAGAGCCGATCTCCCAAAGGTGAACGGCAGGGAGAGGTTTCGTGACAGGGTCATGACTAACGCCGGGTACGGGCCCTCTCGCCCTCCGGGGGTTACAGCGACGCGCCCCCGCACATCACCAACGTCTGACCGGTGGTCGAGCCGCCCTCCGGACCGAGCAGAAACGACGTCAGCCCGGCCACCTCCTCGGGCCGTACGAGCCTGCCCAGCGGCGGCACGACCGGAGGCGTCGCGCTGCGGCCGGGGTCCCGCAGCATCGGGGTGTCCGTGGGGCCGGGGGCCACCACGTTCACGGTGATCGCGCGGGGCGCCAGCTCCGCGGCCCAGGACCGGGCCATGGCCGCCAACGCCGCCTTTGTGGCCGCGTACTGGCTCTTGCCCGGCACTCCGGTCATGGTGCGGCTGCCCACCAGCACCACCCGCCCCCCGTCCGCGATCCGGTCCGCCAAGGCGTCGACCAGAACCTCGGCCGCCTGCACATGGACCCGCCACATCAGTTCGCCGTCGGCCGCCGAAAGCCCACCCAGCCGGGCGGAGCGCTGAACACCCGCCGCGTGCACGATCGCGTCCACCCCGGCCACCGGGGCGAGCGCGTCCCGCACCGCCTCCGGGCGCGCCAGATCGACCGGCAGCCAGCGCATCCGCTCGGCGGAAGGCGGCTCCGTACGGCTGATCCCGGTGATCCGCCACCCCTCGTCCAGCAGCCGGGCGGCGATGGCGGCGCCGATACCGGAGCTGGCGCCGGTGACCACCGCGTGGCGTGGCTCAGACATCGGCCGCCCAATCCGGTGCCACCCGTACGTACTTGATGGCCCGGCGGTGGTAGGTGTACGCGATGTGCAGCGCGCCGTCCGGTGACTGGGTCACGGAGGGGTAGGACAGCTCGCGGTTGAGGCGGTCGCGCGAGTTGTTGGTCAGGCAGTGTCCGTCGCCGGTGTCGAGATCCCGGCGGTGCGGCCAGGTGTCGCCGCCGTCGGACGACAGGGCGAGGGTCATCGGGGCGCGCGGCGCGCCCCAGAAGGCGGTCTTGCCGCCGTCGGCCACCTCGGGCGCGGCGGTGGCGGCCGGGGACTCGCCCGCCTGGCCGTCGTCGTCGATCTCGTCGTAGAGCGAGACCCGGCGCGCGGTGGCGTCCGCGGCGCTGCTGTGGTTGTAGACCAGCGCGAGCCGTCCGTCGGCGAGCGGGACGTACTGGATGGAGGAGTTGTTGTTGGGCAGCTCCGTGGCCACCGGCTCGCTCCAGGTCTCGCCGCCGTCGCGGGAGTGCGAACGGTGGATGGCGTCCGCCCACCGGCTGCGGAAGAGGGCGAGCAGGGTGCCGTCGGGCAGCGGGTGGATGTTCATATGCACACATCCGGTGGACCCGGGCACCGGCTGTTCCCGCCAGGTCCGTCCCTGGTCGTCGCTGATCATCACCGCGCTGGTGTCGTGGTCCCCCACCCACGGGATGCCCGGGGTGGCCACGCAGTGGAACACCGGCAGCAGCCACCGGCCGTCGTCCAGGACGACCGGTGGCTGCCGTACGAAGACTCCGCCCGTCGCGGTGGCCGCGAACAGCGTGCGCGTCGGCCCCCAGGTGGCGCCCCCGTCCGCCGACGTGCGCAGCCGTACCTCGGCGGTGTCCTGGTTGCCCGCCTGCTGGGCGGTGTGCAGCAGCCACAGCTCGCCGGTCGGCGCGGAGAAGAGCACGGGGTTCTGCTCCGAACGCGTCAGGTCGTCGGAGAGCCGCACCGGGTCGGTCCAGGTGTCCGCGCCCGGGGCGAGCCGGGAGAACCATACGCAGATGTCGGCGACGCCCTCCTGCGTACCGCCGAACCACACGCAGCCGAGGTCGCCCCCGGGCAGGACGGCCAGGTTGGCGGCGTGGTTCTGCACGGCGGGGGCCGGCAGGAACGCCTCGACGCGCGCCGGGTCGTCCGGGCGCTCGCGCACCCGCCCGTCGGTCCGCAGCTCCTCGGCGGCCTGCACAGGGGTGGTGTCGTGGTCGGCGGTCATGCCGCGGGCTCCTTCGATGGTGCGGAGTGGATGTCAGATGACAGTGATGCTGGAGAGAGAAGTCAGCGGTTGTACGCCGGCATCGGCCCCCGTAGCCGGGCCCCGACCTCGTCGCAGGCCGCGACCACGTCGGCCGGCAGCGGACCCGCCTCGGCCGCCGCCACATTGGCCAGCAGGTGCTCGACGCGCGAACCGCCGAGCAGCAGCGCGTCCACCCCGTCCCGGCCCAGCAGCCACCGCAGCGACAGCTCGACGAGCCCGAGGTCCGCGCCCTCGGCGATCCGGGCCAGGTCCTGGACGGCCTCGAAGAGCCGCGGGTCCCAGTACCGCTGCCGGTACATCTCGGCCAGCCGGGAGTCGCCGAACCGCCCCGACTCGGGCGTCTCCCCGAAGACATGGCGCCCCGTCAGCAGCCCGCCACCGAGCGGGTTGTAGACCATGGTGCGCACCCCGCTGGTGGCCGCGTACTCCAGGTACTCCTCCTCCACCCGCCGGGCCAGCAGGTTGTACAGCTGCTGGGCCACCACCGGCCGCGGCGCGCCCACCCGCTCCGCGGTGTGGCCGACCTCCGCGATCTGCCAGGCCGCGTAGTTGGACACGCCCAGCGCCAGCACCTTGCCCTCGGCGACGAACTCGGCGACGGTGCTCAGGGTCTCCTCGAGCGGGGCCGACCGGTCGGGCTGGTGCAGATAGAAGAGGTCGACGTGGTCGGTGTTCAGGCGCCGGAGGCTGCCTTCGAGGGCCGCCCTCAGCCCGCGCGCGGACAGCGGCGAGTGGTCGCCGTGGTCGGGGTGCGGCATCCCGGCCTTGGTGGCCAGTACGATCCGGTCCCGGCGGCCGGGCAGCAGCTCGGCCAGGATCGTCTCGGTGGCCCCGCCGGCATACGCGTTGGCGGTGTCCACACCGGTCACCCCGGCGTCGAGCGCCGCGTCCAGCATCGCGGCGGCACCGGCCCGGTCGACCGTGTCGCCGAAGGTCATGGTGCCCAGCACCAGGCGCGAGAGCGGCACCGGTACGCCGGGCAGCTCGACCGCGCCGGGCGAGGTCCGGGAGGAGGTGTCGGGGTGGGTCATCAGGGGGTGGCTCCTTCGGCCTGCGCCCCGGCGCGCCTGACCTGGCGCGCCGGGGTGTGACGGGCGTGGCGGGGTGTGACGGGATGGCGGATCAGGACGGAGTGGCGGGCTCCGGCGCCGTGGCCGATGTCGCCTCCGGGTCCGATGCGGAGACGATCGCGGAGACCAGGGCGCGCGGTTTACGCCCCCGCATCGTCGTCGGGTCGAGGGCGGCGCGGCGCAGCGCCCTGGTGTAGGGCTCGGCGGGCCCGGCGAGGACCGTCTCCGTGAGGCCGGACTCGACGACCCGTCCGCCCCGCATCACCATGACCTCGGAGCTGATCTCGCGGACCACCCCGAGGTTGTGGGAGATGACGATGTAGGCGAGCTGCCGCTCGGCCTGCAGATCGCGCAGCAGCCTGAGCACCTGCGCCTGGACGGACACGTCGAGCGCGGAGGTGGCCTCGTCGCACACCAGCAGCTCGGGGTCGCTGGCCAGGGCGCGGGCGATGCCGATGCGCTGCCGCTGCCCTCCGGAGAACTCGCCGGGGCGCCGGTGGAGCGCGCTGGAGGGCAAACCGACCTGGTCGATGAGTTCCGCGGCCCGGCGGGCGCGCTCGGCCTTGGAGGTGACGCCGGCCAGCCGCAGCGGCTCGGCCACGGTTTCCTCGGCGGTCAGATGGGGGTCCAGGGAGCCGTACGGGTCCTGGAAGACCATCTGCACCCGGCGGCGCAGCGGGCGCAGCCGCCGCTCCGGGAGGGTGGCGATATCGGTGCCGTCGAGCAGGATGCGGCCCTCGGTGGGGCGCAGCAGCCGGACGAGGGAGCGGGCGATGGTGGACTTGCCGCAGCCGGACTCGCCGACGATGGCGAGCGACCCGCCGCGTTCGACGGTGAAGCCGACGCCGTCCACGGCGCGGAACTTCCCCCCGTGGACGGGGTATTCGACGACAAGGTCCTCGACGGCCAGCAGGGGTGTGGTCACAGCGCCTCCCGGTGTG
>NZ_MUNE01000351.1 GCF_002154605.1 Streptomyces milbemycinicus
TCCCGGGCAGGGATGTCCCGGGCAGGGACGTCCGGGGCGGGGACGTCCGGGGTCGTGAGGGCCATGCCCGGAGCAACTGCGCCCCTCTTCGAAAGTTACGTGAAGTCACGCACGGTGACGCCGCCGCCCCGATTGCGCAGTGTCGCGACGAAGGTGCGCTCCGTATTCACCCAGGCGTCTACAGGAGTGGTGAACGGGCGCAAGGTTGTTCGCCCGTAGCGGAGGGAACCCGCTCGCACCGCATGGAGTGTCAGCCCATGCGGGTAAGACATGCCTAGTGGGAGGGGCGGTCCACGGGCCGGGAAGCGATCGCGTTCGCCATGGGCGTAGTGGCGGCGAGCGTAGATGCCTGGCCTGCGGGAACATCGTCTCGCACCATCGGGTTGGAGCTGTTGTCGTCTGTTCGGGGAAAAGGGAGCCAGCGGGCGCCTTCCTCGCGAGAGCGGGGGGTGATCCGGACGGGTGTCGGCAGTTGGAATGAGCGGTCCCCGCTTGCGGGACTAAGCTGCGGAAGGACAGAGAGGGGAGCGCCCCCTTACTGCCTGACCGCTCTGAGGAGCGATTAACGATGTTCGAGAGGTTCACCGACCGCGCGCGGCGGGTTGTCGTCCTGGCTCAGGAAGAAGCCCGGATGCTCAACCACAACTACATCGGCACCGAGCACATCCTCCTGGGCCTGATCCACGAGGGTGAGGGTGTCGCCGCTAAGGCCCTGGAGAGCCTCGGGATTTCGCTCGAGGCGGTCCGCCAGCAGGTGGAGGAGATCATCGGCCAGGGCCAGCAGGCCCCGTCCGGTCACATTCCCTTCACCCCCCGTGCAAAGAAGGTCCTGGAGCTTTCGCTCCGCGAGGCCCTTCAGCTCGGCCACAACTACATCGGCACGGAGCACATCCTGCTCGGCCTGATCCGCGAGGGCGAGGGCGTCGCAGCCCAGGTCCTGGTGAAGCTGGGCGCCGATCTGAACCGGGTCCGGCAGCAGGTCATCCAGCTGCTCTCCGGCTACCAGGGCAAGGAAGCCGCCACGGCCGGCGGCCCGGCGGAGGGCACCCCCTCCACCTCGCTCGTCCTGGACCAGTTCGGCCGCAACCTCACCCAGGCCGCCCGCGAATCCAAGCTCGACCCGGTCATCGGGCGCGAGAAGGAGATCGAGCGGGTCATGCAGGTGCTCTCGCGCCGGACCAAGAACAACCCGGTCCTCATCGGCGAGCCCGGCGTCGGCAAGACGGCGGTCGTCGAGGGCCTGGCCCAGGCCATCGTCAAGGGCGAGGTGCCCGAAACCCTCAAGGACAAGCACCTCTACACCCTCGACCTGGGCGCCTTGGTCGCAGGCTCCCGCTACCGCGGTGACTTCGAGGAGCGCCTGAAGAAGGTGCTCAAGGAGATCCGCACCCGCGGCGACATCATCCTGTTCATCGACGAGCTCCACACCCTGGTGGGTGCGGGTGCCGCCGAGGGCGCGATCGACGCCGCGAGCATCCTCAAGCCCATGCTGGCCCGCGGCGAGCTGCAGACCATCGGCGCGACCACGCTCGACGAGTACCGCAAGTACCTGGAGAAGGACGCGGCCCTGGAGCGCCGCTTCCAGCCCATCCAGGTCGCCGAGCCGTCGCTGCCGCACACCATCGAGATCCTCAAGGGCCTGCGAGACCGCTACGAGGCTCACCACCGCGTCTCCATCACGGACTCCGCCCTGGTCGCGGCCGCCACCCTGGCCGACCGCTACATCTCGGACCGCTTCCTGCCGGACAAGGCGATCGACCTGATCGACGAGGCCGGCTCCCGGATGCGTATCCGCCGTATGACCGCACCGCCGGACCTGCGCGAATTCGACGAGAAGATCGCCGATGTGCGCCGGGAGAAGGAGTCCGCGATCGACTCGCAGGACTTCGAGATGGCCGCGGGCCTGCGCGACAAGGAGAAGCAGCTCCTGGCCGCCAAGGCGAAGCGCGAGAAGGAGTGGAAGGCCGGCGACATGGACGTCGTCGCCGAGGTGGACGAGGAGCTGATCGCCGAGGTCCTGGCCACGGCCACGGGCATCCCGGTCTTCAAGCTCACCGAGGAGGAGTCCTCCCGCCTGCTGCGCATGGAGGACGAGCTGCACAAGCGCGTCATCGGCCAGAAGGACGCCATCAAGGCGCTCTCCCAGGCCATCCGGCGCACGCGTGCGGGTCTGAAGGACCCCAAGCGCCCCGGTGGATCGTTCATCTTCGCGGGCCCGTCCGGTGTCGGTAAGACCGAGCTCAGCAAGACTCTCGCCGAATTCCTGTTCGGTGACGAGGACGCGATGATCTCGCTCGACATGTCGGAGTTCAGCGAGAAGCACACCGTCTCGCGGCTCTTCGGCTCCCCGCCCGGATACGTGGGCTACGAGGAGGGCGGCCAGCTCACCGAGAAGGTGCGCCGCAAGCCGTTCTCCGTGGTCCTCTTCGACGAGGTCGAGAAGGCCCACCCGGACATCTTCAACTCGCTGCTGCAGATCCTGGAGGACGGTCGCCTGACCGACTCCCAGGGCCGGGTCGTGGACTTCAAGAACACGGTCATCATCATGACCACCAACCTCGGCACCCGGGACATCTCCAAGGGCTTCAACCTGGGCTTCGCCGCCCAGGGCGATGTGAAGACCGGCTACGAGCGGATGAAGGCGAAGGTCAACGAAGAGCTCAAGCAGCACTTCCGGCCCGAGTTCCTCAACCGCGTCGACGACACGGTCGTCTTCCACCAGCTCAGCGAGGAAGACATCATCCAGATCGTCGACCTCATGATCGCCAAGGTGGACGAGCGGCTCAAGGACCGCGACATGGGCATCGAGCTCAGCGGTGACTCCAAGAAGCTGCTGGCCAAGCGGGGCTACGACCCCGTGCTGGGCGCCCGGCCGCTGCGCCGGACCATTCAGCGCGAGATCGAGGACGTGCTGTCGGAGAAGATCCTCTTCGGCGAGCTGCGCTCTGGTCACATCGTGGTCGTGGACACCGAGGGTGAGGGTGAAGAGAAGAAGTTCACCTTCCGCGGCGAGGAGAAGTCGGCCCTGCCGGACACCCCGCCGATCGAGTCCGCGGCAGGCGGCGCGGGCCCGAACCTCAGCAAGGAGGCGTGACCTCCCGCCAGGGAGTCGCGCAGAGCGCCTAGGGGCTGCCCCGGACCGTGTGTACGGTCCGGGGCAGCCTTGTTTGCTCTTTCTCGTATCCAGCGGGGTTCCAGGGCCCGTGGAGGGCGGGATTCCAGGGCATGGAGAGCGGGATTCCAGTCCCCCCTGGAGGCGGCCCTGGTGCCCCTTGCAAGGCCCTTGCCGTCCGCCGCGCCGCAAGCCCGGACGCGGTGAGCGGGCAGGGGCCTGTAAAAGCCCCTGGAAGCCCTCCTGGGGCCCTGGCGCGTTTGGGGCGGCCCTCGGGGCGAGAACCCCTCAGGGCCGCGCCACGATGACCTGTACGCCCTCGGGGACCCCGGTCACGTCGGCGTTGTGCAGCTCTTGCAGGTTCGACACCGGAAAGTCGAGTTCCCGCTCATCGAGATCAGCGATGATTTCATCCGCGTAGCGGTCGGCGCCATAACGCTGCCAGGCCATGGCGAGCACGGAGCGTATGGCCCAGGAAGTGCGGTCCCGCAGCCGGTGCGCTTCCTCGTCCGGGACAACTGTCGGATCGGGCAGCATTTCCAGCACGATAGGGCCGATCCAGCCAAGAGCCGAGCCCGTTCCAAGGCGGTCGGGCGGACCGGATCCCGGCTATAGCGGTGCGCCCGGGCGACATTCTGATCACCTCTTCCCGGTCGCCCCCGTGGGCGTGTTCGATCACGAAGTCGAAATCATGCCGTTCGACGGCCGCTCTCGCGCTCAGATAGTCCTGGAAGGTCCGCCGCACGTAGTCCTGGAAGGTCCGGTGCGCGAAATCGATCGCGTCCGGCGCGGGCTCACGCAATAGTCCGGTACGGATGTCCGCCCTGACGTCGATGAGCATCCGGCGCGTGAGCTTCTGCAGCGGCTGGATCTTCGGTTCCTGGGTGAGATCGATTACGTCCGGCGGCGGCATGGAGCGCTCACGGTCATGGCGTTCCAGGAGCGGCGTTCCAGGAGCCCGGAAAGGGTCGCGTCGTAGAGCGCTTTGCGGCCGGGCGGAAGATAGCCG
Source organism: Streptomyces milbemycinicus (assembly GCF_002154605.1). Lineage (GTDB taxonomy): Bacteria > Actinomycetota > Actinomycetes > Streptomycetales > Streptomycetaceae > Streptomyces > Streptomyces milbemycinicus. The sequence continues at coordinate 4,122 of NZ_MUNE01000351.1, forward strand.
CGGCGGTCCCGGTGCTGTGCGCAGATCTGCCCGCACATCCGCGGATTCGTCGCCGGCCGCCCTCCCCGGCTCCCGGACTGTATCAATAGTGGGTACTCAGTCCGGCACCCGGATAGCCGGGCCTGGTCAGGGTGAGGCGAAGGAGCGCTGAACGAGATCGGCCAAGAGCGCGGCGCATGAGCCGTCGGGGTCGAGATCGGGGTCGTAAATGGTGAGGTTGAAGCCGACGCAGCGCTCCGACTGCACCAAGGTCCTGAGAACGGGGACGAGTTCGTCGGGCAGCAGCCCGTCGGGGTCCGGGCTGTCGACCGCGGGCATGACGGAGGGGTCCAGCACATCCGCGTCCAAATGCACCCAGAATCCCTCGGTCACGGGCGCTTCAAGGGACTGCAGCGTCGCTCGCGCCAGATCCTCCGGGCCCCACTCCCTGATCTCCCCGACCGACGCGTTCGTGATCTTCAATTCGGAGAGCTCGACGCGGTCCTCGTCGTAGTCCCGGATGCCGAGGATCCGTATGTCCTCTTCCTTGAGATACGGCCGCAGCCCCTCGAGATCCGTCAGGTCCGTCTGCCCGCGCCCGGTCGCGAGCGCCAGCTCCTCGCCGCCCGCGGCGCCGACGCGCTCGGAGTTCCCGGGGTGCCGGAAATCCGCGGAGGCGTCGATGGCGGCGAGCCCGTACCGCCCGATGCGGCGGAGCGCGAGCGAGGCGCCGAGCTGGATGGAGCAGTCCCCGCCCAGAACCACGGGGAAGTCCCCGGCCCGGACGTGACGCTCGATGCGGTCGGCGAGCTTGCGGGTGTACGCGGCGATGGCCGCGGCGTTGAACACGCCGTCGCCCTCCCGCCAGCCGCCCCGGTCGTAACGGGGCGGTACGACCACCCCGCCCTCGTACGCCCCGAGCCGTTGTACCAGCCGCTGCTCACGCAGCGCGCCCGCCAGCTTGTAGCACCCGGGCACGGTGCCTTCGGCGGGCGGCCTGAGGCCGAGGTTGGACGGGGCATCGATCACGACGAGGCGGCGCATCCGGCCAGTTTGGGCGTACGGATGTGCTGTGGCCAGGGCCTTCGCTCGCGGCGGAACCTTGGTCTCCGTCGTCGGACAGGGCCTATGCCCGCGCGCCGCCGTCGACCGGCAGGATCGCGCCGGTCACATACGAGGCACGGTCGCTGAGCAGCCAGGCGGCGGCCTCGGCGATTTCGGCCGGGTCGGCCTGGCGGCGCAGCGGGGTCCGCGCGGTGATGCGCTCGACGAGACCGGGCGAATCCGCTTCCCAGGTGCGGATCATCTGGGTCGCCGTGCCGCCGGGAGCGATCGCGTTGACGCGGATGCCTTCCGGGCCGTAGGTGACGGCGGCCGACTCGGTGAGGCTGTTGAGCCCCCGCTTCATCGCGCCGTAGGCGGGCAGCTCGGGGTTGCCCCTGAGGCTGCCGATGCTGGAGTTGTTGACGATGGCGCCCGTCCCGGCGGTGGCCCGGATGGCGTCGACCTCGGCGGCCATGGCCAGCCACGGGCCCTTGAGGTTTACGGCGTAGACATGGTCGAAGTCGGCCTCGCTGGCCTGGTCCATGGGGCCCGGCGGTACGAACGTCGCGCCGTTGTTGAAGGCGACGTCGAGGCGGCCGTACACCTCCACGGCGCGCTCCACGGCGGCCCGGACACTGGCGGGATCTGCCAGGTCGCACACCACGTGGTCCGCGGTGCCGCCCGCCCCCCTGACCTCCTCGGTCACTGCCTTGAGCTGGGCCTCCGTACGGGCCGCCAGCAGCACCCGGGCGCCCTCCCGGGCGAACAGCCGCGCCGCGGCGGCGCCGATACCGCGACCGGCACCGGTGATGAACGCGACCTTGCCGGCCAGCAGGCCCGGGGTCGCGGGGGCGGACGTGTCGGTGGTGGATGTGCCGGTGTGGGGTGTGTTGTCCAGAGCGTTGTCCAGTGTGTTGTCCATGGCAGCGAGCCTGCGTCCGGCCGTATCGGCTATCCAGGCACCGGCGGTACCTGGCTGAGCGCCGCGACCCCCGCCCACACTGGGGGTGTGGACAGACGAGAACTGGCGGACTTCCTGCGCAGCAGGCGTGAGCGGATCACCCCCGCCGACGCAGGGCTGCCCGCCGGGCCGCGGCGCCGCACCCCGGGGCTGCGCCGCGAGGAGGTGGCGCAGTTGGCGTTCATCTCGACCGAGTACTACACCCGGCTCGAGCAGGCCCGTGCGCCGCGTCCGTCCCGCGAGGTCCTGGCCGGACTCGCCCGCGCCCTGCGCCTCACGGACGCCGAGCGCGACCACCTCCACCACCTCGCCGGCGCGCCGCCCGGCCCCTTGCCCGGGCCCTCGCGCGAGGTGCGGCAGAGCATCCTCGACCTGCTGCACCGGCTGCCGCAGGCCGCCGCGACGGTGATGTCCGCGACGTTCGAGGTGCTTGCCTGGAACGATCTGGCGGCCGCGCTCATGGAGGACTTCTCCGCCCTGCCGCGGCGCGACCGCAACCTCGTGCGCCGCGTCTTTCTCGGGCCGCACCGGGACGGGCGGCGGCTGTACGGGGTGTCCGACGCGGACGCGTTCGCCCGCAACTCGGCCCAGCGGCTGCGCGCCACCGCCGCGCGCTACCCCGACGACCCCGAGGTGACCGAGCTGGTGGACGAACTCCTCGCCGGGAGTGAGGAGTTCGCCCGGCTGTGGGCCTCCCATGACGTATGCGCCGAGCCCACGCTGTGCAAGACCTTCCAGCACCCGCTGGTCGGCCCGGTCACCGTCAATTGCGACGTCCTCGCCATCACCGGCCAGGACCAGCAGGTCGTCATCTACACCGCCGACCCTGGTTCACCCTCCGAGGAGGCGCTGCGGCTGCTGTCCGTCATCGGCACCCAGCGCATGGACGTGGCCCGCTGACCGCTGGGCCATGCTCCGGGCTCGCCCTCCAGTGGTGCTCCACCGGGACTCCGGCAATGCGCCTGGGTCACGCGAGCACACTGCGGTGAGTGTCATGTGCTCCGCGCCGGGTGCTCGGTGTGCCCAGTCGCGGCACCCGCGTATGGAAGGAGCCCTGTCATGCTTCGTGTCCGCTCATTCGCCATCGCCTCGGCCGCCCTGCTCGCGGCCCTCGGCGCCGCACCCTCCGCGACCGCCGCCCCCACGGCCCCGGCCCGCCCGGCGGCCTTCAGCTGCTCCCCGGGGTACTTCTGCATTTACAGCGACTGGGACGGCGGCGGCACCCGATGTCAGTGGTCGCAGCCCAGCAAGGCGAACACCGCCGATGACTGTTCCTTCATCCGGAACGGCCAGAACGTCCGCTCCGTATGGAACGGAACGGGGCAGCGGAAGCAGTACTACACCCAGACCAACTACCACTCCCGCGTAGGCTCCACGTCCGCCGGTGCGGGCGGCAACCTGCAGGGCAGCTACCAGATCCGGTCCTTCAAGCCGCAATAGGACACGACGCGGTCTGCTCTCGCCCGCTCCCTCTGCCTCTTGCGGCGTGGTGAGGGCGGCCGGGGACGCGCGAGGCGGGGCGGGCCCGGTAGGAGTAGCGGGTGCGCTCCGCTTCGTGTGCGCTGCCTACGCGTTGTTGGGCGGCATTCGGTTCGGGCGGGTGCG
>NZ_MUNE01000352.1 GCF_002154605.1 Streptomyces milbemycinicus
CGACGCGCTGCGCGTCGCCGAGAGCCGCGGGATGCGGATCCCGACAGCCGACGCCGGACGGGAAGATCCGGCCGGGCCCCGTAGTCAGTAGAAGCGTGAACGACATAGCTGCGGTGCGCGAGGGGCGCACCGGCACGATACGGCGGATCAACGTCACCGACGACGGGGCGCAATCCGCCGGCGAAGCGGACTACCCCGCGGTGGACGCCTCCGGCCGGACCGTGGTCTTCTGCTCACGGGCGCTGCCGTCCAGGCGCAGCGCGCCGCCATCCCGTCCGGCGTCGGACCTCGGCGTTTCGGCCAGCACCGGGCGCGGGGCGTCCCCCCGCGCTCCAAGGGTGGATGTATCCCACACGCTGTGCGGGGCGCGCTGCCATGCGGAATCCGACCCGTCTGAAACACGTGTGCCGATGACGCCGCTCCTGTCGTTGGCCCCTGTGCGCCCGATCATTCGCAATGAGCGTGCAGGAGGACATGGTTGACCTCAGCCGGTGCCCAGGAGCGGCGGTCCACGCGGGTGGCACCTTCGCCGAACTCCTCAAACTCTCACAGGATCGCCGGCAGGAAGCCGCCTTCCCTCACAGCCGTCTTCCCTCACCATGGATATCGGTTGCATACACGGAAAGGATGTCGTGCGGAATCCGTTACTCACGCCTTCGGAGGGGGATTCAATGCGGGGGCAAGAGCACGGTCACAACGAGCTGAGCGGCACGGTGCACGGACCCGCGGTCCAGGCAGGGACGGTGTACGGCGGCATCCACATTCGCGCCGAGGCCGGCGCGGAGCGAGCCGACCATGGGCGATCACCGCAAACCCCCTGGCAGCTGCCGCCATTGGTGCGCCTCACCGACCGCACAGCGGAGCTGGCAGCGCTGGAGCAGCACCGCGCCCGCAGTGCCCGCGAAGGCTGTCCCACGCTGGCCGCGGTCAGCGGTCTTGGCGGGGTCGGCAAGACTGCGGTCGCGCTGACCTGGCTGCATACGCTGCGCCCGCACTTTCCCGACGGCCAGCTCTACGCGGACCTGGGCGCGCAGTCCCCGAGCGGTCCCGCGGCCCCCGATGAGGTGGTGGGCCGTTTTCTGCGTGCGCTCGACGTCCCGGCCAAGCAGATGCCGACGGCCCTCGCCGAGCGAGCGGCGCTGTTCCGTTCCCTGACGGCAAGCAGACGGCTTGTCGTGCTGCTCGACGACGCCGCCACCGCCGCCCAGGTCCGGCCGCTGTTACCGGGGGGCCTGAGCATCACGGCCGTAACCAGCCGCCAGCGGATGCCGGGCCTGACCGTGGACGGTTGCCACGCACTGCATCTCGACCCCCTTGCCACGGAGGCGGCAGTCGAGTTGTTGGAGGTCACCCTCGCCGACGGTCGGGTGGCCGCCCAGCCCGACGAAGCCCGCGCCTTGGTCGAACTGTGCGCCGGGCTGCCGCTGGCGGTACGTGTCGCCGGCGCCCGGCTCGCGGCGCGCCCACGGCGTCAGATCACGACAATGGTCCGCGCCCTCACCGAGGAACGCGGCCGTTTGGAGGCGTTGGCCATCGAAGGCGACCACAACGTACGGGCGGCGCTCGACCTGTCGTATCAGGGGCTGTCGCCCGAGGCCGCACGCCTTTACCGGCTTCTCGGGTTGCACCCGGGACCGGAGTTCGGAAGTACGGTGGCCGAAGCGGCGCTGGTCAGGGATGCGACAGACGTGCTCGACGCGCTCCACGACGCGAATCTGCTCGTCGACGCCGGGGAGGAGCGCTACCGGTTCCACGATCTGGTTCGGCTGCACGCCACCGCGAAGGTTGAGGAGGAGGAGTCACCCGAGGAGCGCGCCGCGGCGTTGCGTCGCATGGTCGACCACTATCTCGCCACCGCCACCCGCGCCGAGGAGATCGTCGACCCTCAGCATCGCACAATGGCCCGCGGCTACGGTCCCGGCCCGGTGATCACGACGGACCTCGGCGACGATGCCGAGGGTGCGCTGGACTGGCTGGAGAGCGAACTGCCCAATCTGATGGCCGTGATCCATCGCGCGCGCCCTGCGGGCTTCCCGGCCGTCGCCTGGCAGCTCGCGGACGCCCTGTGGCCGCTGTTCCTGCGGCGCAAGTTCTACGACCAGTGGCGCGCCGCGCACCAGGAAGGGCTGGTGGCGGCCGAGGAGTTGGGCGACACGGCCGCACAGTGCCGGATGCTCACCTCCGGCGGGGTGGGTGAGCTCGGTCTGGAAAGCCACGAACGTGCCCTTGAAATGTTCGAGCGAGCGGCGCGGACGTTCCGCGCCGCCGGCAACCCGCTCGGCTACGCACGCACCCTCAACTATCAGGGGTTGGCGCACCAGAGACTCGGCCGCCTTGACCAGGCGGCCGAGCTCTTCGAGCGTGCCGCCGCAGAGTTGCCGGCGTGCGGCGACCGACGGGCCGGCGGTCTGGCCCGGCTCAATCTGGCCGACGTCGCACTCGCACAGGGGCTGCTCGAGAAGGCGACCACCGACGCCGAGGGCGCCTACGCGACGCTGCGGGAGGCGGGCGACGCCTACAACGCGGCACGCGCGGCCACACTGCTCGGCCGCGCGTACCTCGCCCGGGACCTGCTCGACCCGGTCGAAGACCTGCTCTCCACGGCGCTCACGACACTGCGTGGCATGGCCGCCGACTACGAGACGGCCCGCACCCTGGAGAGCCTGGCCCGGCTCGCCGAGCGGCGCGGGTTGCCGGACCTCGCCCGGGACCACTACCAGGAGGCGCTCGATCTGTATGGCTCGGTGGGCCGTGCCGAGTCGGAGGCCGCCCAGAGGGTACAGGCGCGGCTCGCCCAGTGGGAGCGCCGCGCCGAGGACTGAACCTCCGGCAGCGGCAGCCGCACCACCACCGATTCCAGGGCCGTGACCGGGATTCCGGCCACCAGCCAGGTGTGGGCCAGGGAGGCCCAGAGGCCCCAGGGCGGCACCGCCGAGGGCCGTCGGGCCCGGAGGGTGAGCGTGCGGCCGCCGGGCCCGAGCCACAGTCGGCACCGGGAACCGTGGTGCACCGCGACCACCAGCGCGCCCGGGTGGCGGGCCCGCAGCTCGGCGATCCCGTCCTGTCCCTCGCCGATGGCCGGCTGTCCCTCGGCGGTGACCAGCAGCACATCGGCGAGCGTCGACCACCTGCCCGGGGCCGGGAGCTCCACCCGCAGATGCTCGTCCACGACCTCGGCGCCCGATTCCGGGTGCTTCAGCACGCCTCGGATGCGGCGCGCCGCCCCCTGCCCCTCGGCCTGCTCGGACACCACCAGTGTCAGCGCGGTCATGACACAACGCTGCCGGGCTCGTCGTAGTGCACCACGAACGGCAACCGCGCGGGCTCCGCGACCGGCCGGGCCGCGGGAGCCCGCAGCCGCAGTTTGCGGTACATCAGCGCACGCATCTTCCGGGCGAACTGCCCCGGCTCCGAGCTGATCCGCGCGGCGACCCGCTGGTGGCGATCCGACTGATAGGTCACGGAGCTACGGTGGAGCTGCCTGCGGAGCGGCCGGTCGTCCTGTATCCCGGGCGCGAACGAGCTCAGCTCGGCGAGTGGCGACGCGGGATCCACATGGGCGTCGGGGACACTGGCCAGCAGAACGGGAGCGCCCGTCATCGCGCCGTACAGCGAGACGGAGCCGTGGTCGCCCACGATGTAGTCCGCCGCGACAAGCGCCCCGGCCCAGTCGGCGTACTGGCTGATCACGGTGAGCCCCAGGCGGCCGAGGCCGGCCAGCCAGCTTCGGATCTGCCATTCGCCGTGGGCGTTCCATACGTGCGGATGCAACAGCACGGCGACCCGGTACTCCTCGCGCGGCAGCTCGCCGACCAGCCGCGCCAGCAACTCCTCCCTCCGTGCGAGCAGCGAGTCGGGTCCCCAGGTGGAGCAGGCCAGGACCAGCCGCTGGTGAGCCCGGACGCGCAGGGCCTCCCGGTACAACGCCCGCGAGGGAAGGCTCGCGGTGATGCGATCGAAGCAGGGGTCGCCCACCACCTCCGCGGCGGGCAGTGCCTCGGGGCATTCGCGACCGAGCCGGGTGAGCTCTTCCTGATGCGCCAGCACAAGCGTCTCGGGAACCAGCACACCGTCCCGTACGAGCCGCTGCCTGCTGAAGCCGTACGCCCCTCGCTGCGCCACCCGGCGGCCCCGGTTCGCCCCGGGGACAATCTTGTTGTGCCCGGCGCCGTGCGGGAGCACGATCACGGGGGCGTGCAGTTCGTGGAGGCTGCCGTGGCCCGCGGCCAGGGCGAGGTCGAACGGCGTCTGCACCGCCTGGCTCCACGGCAGCACCAGCCCCTTCAGCCCGTTCAGGAAAGCTGCCACACCGTTGCTGAACACATCGGGCGCCGCGGTGAAAACCACCTGCACCCGGGAGTCGCCCTCCAGCAGCCGGACCGCGTCGAGCAGCCGCTGCCCGGCGGTCACGGTGTGCACCACCGCCAGGACCCTTCTGCGGATCCGGCATGTGGCCCAGCGCTCGACGTCCAGGCGCACCGGCACATGAGGCCCGTGTGCCCCTTGTAAAACCACGTTCATCGAAGTCAATCCCCCCGGTTCCCTACTCCGGACCGGTCATTCGGTCCCGTCGGCGGCGACGTTCCGTTGTCGCCACAACGTCGCTGCCCTCCGGGGTGGATGGCCGACTTGCAGGAATCCTGCACTCCACGTGTGGGAAATGACCATGGCGCATGTGCGCCCCGTCGCGCACCCGTGCGCCTCTATCCACTACCCCTGGGGAGACGGCAACAGTAAATTAAGTGCCGCGCAATGGCGCGGGCGCTGCCGGAGGCGGCAGGAAGTAGCACACCCATCGGGGGCGATGGTGGAACTTCTTGCTCTGGGACCCCTTGAACTATGGCATCACGATCGACAACACGCACTCGGTTCGGTGAAAGAACGATGCGTGCTGGCCGTACTGATCCATGCCCGGGGCGAGCCGGTCACGGCCGAAACCTTGATGGACCGCGTCTGGGACGGCCACCCGCCCCGGACGGCCCTGGACACGCTGCACAGCTATCTGTCACGGCTGCGCGGACGCCTCAACAGAGCCGTCGGCGACCTCGCCGAGGTGAAGCGGCCCTCCCCCGGGCTCTACCAACTCCGGGCCGCCCCAGAGGCCATCGACCTGCTGCGCTTCCAGAAGCTCCGTACAGAAGCGCGGGCGGCCGCTGAGCGGGGTGAGCGGGGAGGGGCCGTGCGCCTGCTCCGTACCGCTGAAGCCCTGTGGCGAGGCGAACCGTTGGCGGAGTTCGGCTGCGCCTGGGCGGCCTCGGCCCGCACCCGGCTCATCGAGGACCACCGCCGGGTTCGGGAGGAACGGATCCGCCTGGAGCTGGAGTTGGGGCGGCACGCGGACCTCGTGGGCGAACTCCAAGAGCTCGCCGCCCAGAATCCGCTGGCACAGAAGGTGATCTGCTCCCTCATGCTGGCGCTCTACCGCAGCGGGCGGCCCGACGAATCGCTCGTCCTGTACCGGAACACCCATCGGCTTCTGACGGACGAGCAAGGAATCGAGCCAGGACCAGAGCTTCAGGAGCTCCACGGGCGCATCCTCAAGCAAGACCGTGCGCTCTTGGAGACCCACCGCGACACCGAGGCGCATACCGCCGCGGCCCCCAACAACCTTCCGCGCGTCACCCGGGATTTCACGGGACGCGCGGCCGAACTGCGCATCCTGCTCTCGGACCAGGGGACTGCCGCCGCCTCCTCGGACAGCGGCACGGCCTCCCTGCCGCTCACCGTCATCCACGGCATGCCAGGCGTCGGAAAGACCGCCCTGGCTCTGCGCGCGGGGTACGAGTTGCGTACGACCTACCCAGACGGGCAGTTCTACATCGATCTGCACGCGTACAGCGGCCGCCCACCGCACGACCCCGCGGAGGCGCTGGCAGCCCTGCTCCAGGCATCCGAATCGCCCGGGCCCCTCCCCGATTCCATCGACGAGCGGGCTGCCAAATGGCGCCAGTGGACGGCCCGCCGCCGCGTGCTCGTGATCCTCGACAACGCCCGTAACTCCGCACAGGTGATGCCCCTGCTGCCCGGTGCTCCCAGTTGCCGGGTGATCGTGACCAGCCGGAACCGGCTCGCCGGCCTTGACGGTGCCACCTCGCTGTTCCTGGACGTGCTGTCGCAGGCGGAGGCCGCCGCCCTCTTCACCCGCATCGCGGGCCCCGCCCGCCTGTCCGTCGACGCCTCGGCCCTCAGAGACGTCGTCGCGGCCTGCGGCTGCCACCCCCTCGCCCTCCAGTGGCTCGCCAGCCGGTTCCGGCACCGGGACTCCTGGGACCTCCACCACCTCCTCGACCGGCTGAAACAGGCCGCGGACCCCCTGGAGGAGTTCGACGACGCGGTGGCGTCGGCCTTCCGGCTCTCCTACGCCGAGCTCAGCGGCCCGGCACAACGGCTGTTCCGCCTCCTCGCCCTGCACCCGGGCCCCGACATCACCCTCCACGCCGCGACCGCGCTCACCGGGCTGGACGCCGCGCCGGTCCGCAAGAGCCTGGAGACGCTGCTGGACGGACACATGCTGGAAGAGCCCATCCGCGACCGCTACCGCTTCCACGACCTCGGCCGCGCCTTCGGCCTCCAGATCTGCTCCGAGGTGGAGCCGGAAGCCGTCCGCCGCCAAGCGGTCGACCGGCTCTTCGACTACTACCTCACCGCCACCCACCGCGCCGCCCACCTTGCCCATCCGTCCCGTCGCACACTGCCCCTGCCACCGGAGCGGGAGTACGCGCAGGCGCCCCGGTTCACCGACGCGGACGAGGCGACGGTGTGGCTCGCCCTGGAACGCGCCAACCTCCTTGCCGTCGCCCGCGTGTCCGCCGCCGAGTCGCCAAGCCATGCCGCGCTCTTCCCTCACGCCCTGGCCACCTCGCTCAAGCTGTGGGGCACCTGGGGCATCGCCTCCGAGCTCTACGACGCGGCGGTGTCCGCCCTCCGCTCACGAGGCGACCGGGCGGCCCTCGCCCGAACCCTCGTGGAGCGCGCGGACGTGTTGGCTCAGCGGCAGCACGACGAAGCCCAGCAGTGCGCGACGGAAGCCCTCGCTCTCTTCCAGGAGTTCGACGATCCGCACGGCTGCGCCGACGCTCTCCTGCAGCAGGGCCGCGCCCACCTGGCGGGGGGCCGCGGAGATATCGCCCTGCGCACACTCGACCGGGCATCCGCGCTGTACCGGACGGTCCGCGATCGGTCGGGAGAGGCGGAATGCCTCAACGTACAGGGGGCGGCCCTGTATTTCGCGGGTCGCTACGGCGACGCCCTCCACAAAGTCCAGGCCATGCTCTCCCTGCACGAGGCGCTTCAGGACCAGGCCGGGCAGGTGAAAGCCCTCAACAATATGGGGGAAATCCGATATCTCCAGGGCCGCTACGACGAAGCCCGCCACTACTACGAGCGCTCATTGGCACTCGCCCAGCGGCGAGGCGCTCGCCAGGAATTGGCCATCCTGGACACCAACTTGGGTGCCGTCTTCCAGGCAACCGGGCGGACGGACCGAGCACTCGCCTGCTTTCAGCGCGCACTCGACAGCCACCGGGCCGGCCACGACGCCTTGGGCGAGGTGAACGTGCTGATCAGCATGGGCACGGCGTACGCGGCGACAAAACGCGGACGCGAGGCCCTGCTGCACTTCACCATGGCCGAAGAAGTGGCGCGCGGCATCGACAACGCTTACGAGCGCCAGCGCGCGTTGCTCGGGATGGCCGATGTCCAGCGGGAGTCGGGCCGGCTCGGCGACGCCCTGACACTCTTCGAACAAGCCCTGGACATCGCCCGAACCGCCGACTTCCCCCTCGGCTCCGCACACGCGCTCGCCGGGCTCGCACGCACCGCACTGCTGTCGGGCCACATCGAACGTGCCCGCCACTATGGCGAGCAGGCGATCGCCCTGTACGGGAGCCTCGAAGCCGAGACGGAGGCGGAAACACTCCGGTCTCTCCTCGCGGACCAGGGCTTGACCGGCTCCTGAGGACGCTCAGGAGCCGGTTTCGCCGGGTCGGGAGCCGGGTCAGGCACCCAGGTGGCTACCCGCGCCCGGCGGGAAAATCCACATCCACTGCGACACGAACGCAGCGGCGAGAGTGGCAGACTTGAGAGCACGATGGCGCACGAAGACCTCAGCAGGGTTCGGGGGTTGACGCCCGGTCACATGATCCACAGGCGCGTGTTCGAAGACTACACCCCGCGCCACGGCCTGATCACCAATATCCGATCAAGGTCCGATACGTGCGCACAGCGCGTCGGTCGCACCGGTGCCATCCAACTCAGCCCAGCGCCTTCCGTATGTTGCTCCGCAACACCTCCACATCGCCGCGGACCGCCGCGTACGTGTCCTCGTGCCGCTGGATGTCCGCGCGCTGACGCTTGGCAAGCGCGGCCCACCACACGCCGAGAGTGTTCTGCTCCCGCTTGCACTCGACGTCGGCGACGGCTGTGGCCACCTCCCGCCGGGTGTGCGGGGTGTTGCCGTCCTTGCCTCGCCACCACCCCTTGTCGCTGTACGCGGCCATCGGATCCGCGAACCGCTTGCCGCCCTTGTCCACGACGCACTTCGACCAGGTGGCGAAGGCCCGACGCACCTGCCGGTCCTTCTGCACCGCCTTCCGCAGCTCGGCGTCGCGCCCGGAGGGAAAAGTCCACATGCGCCTGGAGTCCGCGACGCCCTTGAGTAGTTGCTCGTTCGCCTTCCCCGAGCACCCCCGCTCACGGGACTTGCCCCCGCTCGGTACGGCTCCGTTGCTGGACGTGCCGTACAAGGCCGCGTGCTCCGCCTGGGTCATCGCCCGTCCGGTCGGCTCCAGGGTCTTACGGGGCCCTGGCTTCCAGCCGTAGCCCCAGCGCTTGGCGTGGTCGAGGTCGAATGCGCCCAGCGATGTCGGCATGGCGCTGACGACGAGCGTCACTCCCGGGGTGGAAGGGGTCAGAGGCTTGGGGTCGGCGGGGAAGTCGGTGAATCCGAGGCGGATCATGCACCGCTGGGCCAGAAGGCGCTGCGCCTTGCCGAACTGCCTGCTTTCCTCGGTGTCGAGCCGGTAGCGGTCGAGCGGGAGGTCCGGCAGGTCCTTCTCCTCCATGACCTGCGGCACCCCCTTCACACCGGGGGACCCTGGCACGTCCGCGCCAGAGCCGCAGCCCGCCACCGCCACCGTCACCGCGGTCAGAAGGGCGGCGGGCCACCGCCGCGTATGACTCGACACCTGCTGACTCGACACCCGCGTAACCATCGAACACCCTCCCCGTACGCCCCACCCAAGAGGTCGGGAGGCTACCGTCCCGCCACGTCGGCGACGAAAGCGGCCCGTGGGGAAGATCCGGCCGCGGACCGTAGTTAGTAGAAGCGTGAACGACATAGCTGGGGTGCGTGAGGTGGACGTCGTGGTGATCGGGGCCGGGCAGGCCGGGCTGTCCAGCGCCTATCACCTGCGTCGGGCCGGGTACGAGCCGGGGACCGGCTTCGTGGCCCTCGACCACTCCCCCGGCCCCGGTGGCGCATGGCAGTTCCGCTGGTCGTCGCTGACGTACGGCAAGGTGCACGGGATGTACGACCTGCCGGGCATGCGGCTGACCGGCGCGGACGACGGCCGACCGTCGTCCGAGGTCATCACGGAGTACTTCACGCGCTACGAGTCCGCTTTCGATCTGCGGATAGTCCGCCCGGTCGATGTCACGGCGGTGCGCGAGGGGGACGGCGGGCGGCTGCGGGTGGAGAGCTCGGCGGGGGTGTGGTCCACGCGCGCGCTGATCAACGCGACCGGCACCTGGGACCGCCCCTTCTGGCCCCGCTATCCCGGGCAGGCCACGTTCCGGGGGCGGCAGCTGCACACCACCCAGTACCCGGGGCCTGAGGCTTTCGCGGGGCAGCGGGTGATCGTCGTCGGGGGCGGGGCCTCCGGCGTACAGCATCTGCTGGAGATCGCCGAGGTGGCTGCGGAGACCACCTGGGTGACGCGGCGGCCGCCCGTCTTCCGCTCCGGGCCCTTCGGCGAGGAGCAGGGGCGGGCGGCCGTGGCGATGGTGGAGGAGCGGGTGCGGCAGGGGCTGCCGCCGCTCAGTGTGGTGTCCGTGACCGGGCTGCCGATGACCGAGGCGATGCAGCGGGCCCGGGCGAAGGGGGTGCTCGACCGGCAGCCGATGTTCGCGCGGATCACCCCGGACGGGGTGGCCTGGGCGGACGGGCGGTCCGTGGCCGCCGACGTGATCCTGTGGGCCACCGGCTTTCGCGCCGCCATCGACCACCTCGCCCCGCTGAAGCTGCGCGAGCCGGGCGGCGGGATAGCCGTCGAGGGGACGCGGTCGCTCCGCGACCCCCGCGTCCATCTGGTCGGCTACGGCCCGTCGGCCAGCACGGTCGGCGCCAACCGGGCCGGGCGGGCCGCCGTACACGAGATCAGGGAACTGCTCGCGGGCCCCGAGCGTGCCACCGCGCTGGTCTGAAAACCCTACGCCCCGCGCCCGGGGCGGCCGGCGACCGCGAAGGTCGAGTCGCGGACCACGAGTTCGGGCTGCAGCACGATGCGCCGGTGCTGGTGTGCGTCGGCGTCCTCCCCCGTCTCCTCGATCAGCAGCTCCGCCGCCGTACGGCCCATCCGGAAGGCGGGCTGCCGTACGGACGTCAGCGGTACGGCGGCGGCCGCGGCGAACTCGATGTCGTCGTAGCCCACCAGCGCCACATCCCCCGGCACCGACACCCCGGCCGCGAAGAGCGCCTGCAGCACCCCGAGCGCCAGCAGGTCGTTGGCGCAGAAGACGGCGGTCGGCCGCGGCGACATCCCCAGCAGCCGCGCACCCGCGTCCCGCCCCGCCGCCACATCCAGCCGCTCGGCCTCGATATGGACCAGGTCGCCGGGCGACATGTTCTCCTCGGCGAGCGCGCTGAGCAGGCCCTTGCGCCGGTCCTGGCACTGCGGCAGATGCATCGGGCCGCTGATGTAGACCAGGGCGCGGTGTCCCTGGGCGAGCAGATGGCGGCCGGCGAGGGCGCCGCCCTCGACGTCGTCCACGGACACCGAACAGCCCTCGTCCTCCGGCATCTCACGGTCCACGAAGACGTACGGGATGTCGTGGCGCCGGAAGTTGCGCAGGTTGCGCCCGGTCGGGTCGGCCGGGGTCACCAGCACACCGCGCACCCGGTGCTCGGCGAACAGCGAGAGGTAGTCGGCCTCCTCGTCGGAGCTCTGCGCGCTGTTGCACACCATCACCCCGAGCCCCGCCTCACGCGCCGCCCGCTCCGCGCCACTGGCCACATCCACAAAGAACGGATTCGCCATGTCCAGCACCAGCAGCGAAATGATCCGGCTACGACCAGCCCGCAGCTGACGCGCCGACTCGCTGCGCACATACCCCAGCCGCTCGATCGCGGCGTGCACCCGGTCACGGGTGGCCTCGGCGACCATTTCCGGCCGGTTGATCACGTTGGAGACCGTACCGACGGACACGCCCGCCTGCCGCGCGACGTCCTTGATCCCTACCATGCGTCCCACGACCTTCGACCGCCCGCCTTCCCGCGGCCGGTGGCGGCCGCGGGACCCATGCTAGGGCGTCCGGGGCGGGTTCCTCCCGCACTCTGAGGCAGGTCTCCCGTACGGGCGGGTCTGTCCTGCGGGCGGCCTCCCCTTATGAGCAGGTCTCCGTGGAGCCGCTTGCGCTGATCCGCAACGCACCGCCCGAGGTGTTGGCGCTGTCGCTCACGCAGTAGCCGCTGACGCTCTGGAACATGACGTCGGCGGGGCTGTCGTCGCCGCGCTCCGCCGTGAAGTGGTCGAACTTCAGGCCACTGGCGGCGTTGGCGATGACCGCCGGGCGGCCGTCGTCGTCGGCGAACCGCACCGAGCTATCGGTGAAGGTGATGCGGTCCGCGTTGTGGAGGTACCAGCCGAAGGCCGGGCGGGTGCCGATGCTCTTGGGGTTGTACTCCTTGGCGTCATTGCTGGGCACGCCGGTGGACATCGTGTCATTGCCGCCGGGGACGGTCAGGTTGACCTTGTTGAAGGTGATGTCGCTGATGTGGTTCGAGCCCGACTCTCCCCACAGGGTGGGGCTGAAGGAGGGGCTGTTACCGGTCCCGGTGATGTTGTCGAAGGTGACGTTGCTGATGTGGCCGACGCCCGGGTCGTTGCCGCAGCGCTTTCTGGTCCCGATCTTCATCATGATGGGCGAGTGGACCCCGGTCATCGTGATGTCGCGGTAGTGGACGTCCGAGATGTTGGAGCCGTCCATGGACACCATGCCGAGGCCGGACTTGTCCGCGCCGTTGATGGTGATGCCCTGGAAGTCGTAGTCGGTGAAGTCGCCGCAGGTCTCGGAGCCGAACATCAGGGCGTTGCAGCACTTCGCGGACAACTTGCTGTCCCGCACCTTCACATGGCCGTTGGAGAGCTTGGCGCCGAGGGCGTAGTCGCTCTTGAAGACGAGCGCGTCGTCGTTGGCGGCGATATTGGCGCCTGTGACGGTGACATTGGTGGTGCTGATGATGTTCCAGCCGTCGCGGTCGCTCGCGGTGTCGATGGTGAGATGGTCGGAGGTCACGTTGTCGCAGCCGTTGATGAGGGCCGCGAAGTGGCCGCCGCGCCGCAGGGTGATCCCGCTGAGGGTGAGGCCCTTGCAGCGGGTCAGCGAGATGATCTTGTCGGCCTCGCCGGAGTCGGGGTTGCCGGTGATCAGGTTTCCGGCGCCGTCGATGGTGCCGGAGCCGGTGAAGCCGATGTTGGTGAGCTTGTCGCCGTAGAACATCGCGTTGTGGAAGTGGCTGTGCCCGTAGTCCTGGTAGTCGTCGTTCGGGTTGGACTCGGGCTTGTCATAGGTGTCCGCGCTGGAGCCCTGGATGGTGGCGCCGGAGTCCAGCTGGAGGGTCACATTGCTCTTGAGATGCACCGTGTTCTTGGACTTGTACTGCCCGGACGGAAATTCCACGGTCCCGCCACCGGCGGCGTTGGCCGCGTTGACGGCCTTCTCGATCGCGCCGGTGTCATTCGTCGACCCGTCGGCCTTCGCCCCGTAGTCCATGACGTCGAAGGTGGCGGCGGCGCGGCCGGCCGCGGCCGAGGCGGCCGGCGTGGGCGCCTGTGTCAGTCCGAAGACGATGGCGAGCGCGGACACCGCTAATGCGGCGATTCTCTTCACCCTTCTCTCTCCTTCGCGTATCGGTCTTGGTAGATCCGATGTATCCGAAGGCTGAGCCCGTGATCTCTGCTACCCAATAGGCTACGGATGGCGGCGCGCGTGGATAGATCGGACCTCTCAGTCCGGAATGTAACAGGCGAAGAAGAACTGTCAATGGGCTCAGCGCAGCCGCGCCAGGCTCGATCCGCGGACCACGAGCTCGGGCTGGAGCACGATCCGCTGATGTCGGTGTGCGTCGGCCGCCTCCCCCGTCTCCTCGATCAGCAGCTCCGCCGCCGTACGCCCCATCCGGAAGGCGGGCTGCCGTACGGACGTCAGCGGCACCGCGGCCGCCGCCGCGAACTCGATGTCGTCGTAGCCCACCAGCGCCACATCCCCCGGCACCGACACCCCCGCCCCGTACAGCGCCTGCAACACCCCGAGCGCCAGCAGGTCGTTGGCGCAGAAGACCGCCGTCGGCCGCGGCGACATCCCCAGCAGCCGCGCACCCGCGTCCCGCCCCGCCGCCACATCCAGCCGCTCGACCTCGACATGGCGCAGCGCGTCGTCGTCCAGGCCCGCCTCGCGCAGGGCGCGCACCGCGCCGGTGCGGCGGTCGTGGCACTGGGCCAGCTGCATGGGACCGCTGACATACGCGATGGAGCGGTGGCCCTGGTCGAGGAGGTGGCGGGCGGCCAGCGTACCGCCGGTGACATCGTCGACCGAGACCGAGCAGCCCTCCGCGCTGGGCACCACCCGGTCGACAAAGACGAACGGGATGCCATGGCGCCGGAACGACTCCAGGTTGCGCCCGCTGATATCGGCGGGGGTGACCAGGACGCCGCGTACCCGCTGCTCGGAGAAGAGCGCCAGATACTCGGCCTCCTCTTCGGAGCTCTGCGCGCTGTTGCACACCATCACCCCGAGCCCCGCCTCACGCGCCGCCCGCTCCGCGCCACTGGCCACATCCACAAAGAACGGATTCGCCATGTCCAGCACCAGCAGCGAAATGATCCTGCTACGACCAGCCCGCAGCTGACGCGCCGACTCGCTGCGCACATACCCCAGCCGCTCGATGGTGGCGAGCACCCGGGCCCGGGTCTCCTCCGACACCGACTCCGGACGGTTGATGACGTTGGAGACCGTGCCGACGGAGACCCCGGCCTGGCGGGCCACCTCCTTGATGCCCACCGCCCGTGCCATCAAGCCGCGACTTCCACAAGCTCCAGGCCGGTGAGGTCGGCGAGGGCGCGCAGCTCGGGCAGCAGCCGGCCGGTGGCCAGCGCCCAGTGGTGGGCGACCCCGCTCGCGCTCCAGGCGTCGGTCCACTCCCCCGGGTCGCAGCCGAAGTCGACACGGGAGGTGGTGTTGCCGATCTGCAGCAGCGGGCCGCCGACCACCTCGCCCTCGGAGGCGACGATCTTGTAGCGGCCGTCCCTGGTCTGGCCGAGCCCGACGAGAGTGACCGGGCCGTGTCGCACATCGAACTCGACGGACACCCCCCAGCCGCGTTTGCCGTGGTAGACACCGAGGCCACGCAGCAGCGGCTTGCGCTCGCTGATGGCGAGGTGGCCGGGTCCGTCGTGGCCCATCTCGACCACCGCGTCCCGGAAGTTGAGCGCCTGCAGCTCGGTGAAGGAGCCGCCCGCACCGAACCGGTCGCAGATCAGCATGGCCAGCGAGGTGCGCAGCTCGTACTCACCGGCCGCCGGGACACCGCGGGCGGTGAGCAGCGACGAGCCGAGGATCATGCCCGCGCCCAGCTTCTCGTGGATCTCCCCGTCCAGGCCCCGGTGGTAGTACGCGAGCGAGTCCAGGTCGAAGTCGGCCACCATCCGGTCCAGGCCGACGGATACCCGCGCCGCCCAGGCCAGGTCCTCCTCGACGACGGAGTCGGCGAGCTCGAACACCTCGCGGGTCTCGGCCAGCTTCGCCGCCACCTCGTCGTCCTTGACCTGCTGGACCCGCACCCGCAGATCGTCGAACTCCAGGACCTCGACATGGCCACCGAGGTTGCCGGTGACCATCGTGAGGTCCGTGGACACGTCGTACATCCCCGGGTAGAGGTGTCCCATCAGCCCGTGGCGGCCGTGGCGCAGCACGGACCGCACCCCGGCGGCCCGGATCCAGCGGCCGATACGGTCCCAGGCCCGCTGGTCCTCCAGATATCCGGACACCGAGCGGAAGGGGACACCGACCCGCTCGAAGGCGTTCGCCATCTCGGGCAGCGGACACGCGCCGCAGTAGGCGAGCCAGGCACCGGTGTCGAAGGACGCGTGGTCCATGGCCTCGGTGGGCTGGAGGTTGATCAGCAGCACGGGGGCGCCGCTGCGCTGGGCGATGGGCACCAGCATGGTGGCGGTCATATACGTGGTGAGAAAGCCGACGATCAGGTCGCAGTCGGCCGCGCGAAGCTTCTCGGCGGCCACCGCGCCCTCCTGGGCGTCGGAGATGAAGCCCACATCGACGACCTCGGCGTCGAACTCCCGCATACGCTCGGTCACCCGGGCAGCTGAACGGCGCAGCTGCGGCAGCAGATCGGGGAACTGGGGCCAGTACGCCCCGAGTCCGCCCGCGACCAGCCCGATCTTCGGTTTGCGGGCGACGGCGGGGAGACGTTCGGTCATGGTGGATCTCTCACGTTCCTTTCCTGGTGCGATCGGGGGGGGCGGGCCGGGGTGTTTCCCCCGCCCCGCCCCTCCCGGGGCTATGCGAGGTGGAAGACCTCCGTCAGCGGCTTCATCGCCTCATCCGGCTTCGCGCCGTCCAGCGCCTCGAAGAACTCCGCCATCTCCGCCTGCCACCTGGCATTGACATCCGTCTCCGCCATGGCCGCCTGGGCCGCCGCGAAGTCCTCCGTCTCCAGATAGCCGACCAGCAGGCCGTCCTCGCGCAGGAAGAGCGAGTAGTTGTGCCAGCCGGTGGCCGAGAGGGCGTCGAGCATCTCGGGCCAGACGGCCGCGTGGCGCTCGCGGTATTCCTCGAGGCGGTCCTGGCGGACCTTCAGCAGAAAGCAGACGCGCTGCATGCCGGCCGCCTCAGAAGTCGAAGTCGTCGATGTTGTCCTTGTCGAAGACGGTGGGCGGGCCGAGGATGACCTCGCCGTCCTTGCCGATCGTGTACTCACCGAGCTTGCCGGCCTTGAACTTCTCCCCCTCCGCGCCGGTGATCTGCCCGGACGCCAGCGCCGCCGCCGCGTAGGAGCCGAGGTAGCCGAGCTTCTTCGGGTCCCACAGGGAGAACTGCTCGACCGTGCCGTCCTTGACGTACTTGCGCATCTGATTGGGCGTGCCGAGGCCGTTGATGACGACCTTGCCCTTGTACGAGGAGTCGCTGATGTAGCGGGCGGCGGCCGCGATGCCGACCGTGGTGGGCGAGATGATGCCCTTCAGGTTCGGGTAGGCCTTGAGCAGGCCCTGGGTCTCCTGGAAGGACTTCTGGTCGTCGTCGTCCCCGTAGGCCGTCTTGACCAGCTTCATGTTCTTGTACTTGGGCTTCTTCAGCTCGTCCTTCATGAACTCGATCCAGGTGTTCTGGTTGGTCGCGTTCTGGGTGGCCGAGAGAATGGCGATCTCGCCCTTGTAGTCGAGCTGTTCGGCGATGTGCTGGACCTGGCTGCGGCCGATCTCCTCCGAGCTGGCCTGGTTGATGAACAGCTGGCGGCATTCCTTGGCCGTGTCGGAGTCGTACGCGACGACCTTGATGTCCTTCTTCATGGCCTGCTTGAGCGGGCCGCACACCGCGTTGGGGTCGTTGGCGGCGATGAGGATGGCATCCTGCCGCTGCTGGATGAGGGTGTTGATGTACGACACCTGGGAGGAGGCGCTGGCGTCGGAGGGGCCGACCTCCTTGCCCTTGCCGCCGAACTCCCCGGCGGCCTCGATGCCCGCGTCGTCGACGATCTTCTCGTACGGGTTGTTGATCTGCTTGGGCAGGAAGGCGAGCTTGAGCCCCTTCTTCAGCGGGGCGTCGGGGTTGGCCTTCGCATCCGTGGCCTTGACGTCGCCGCCGTTGTCGGAGGAGGAGTCCTTCTTGGTGGTGCCGCCGCAACCCGCGAGGGTGACGGCCAGGGCACAGGCCGCGGCGACGGAGGCCGCGGCGCGGCGCCGGGAGGACGTGCGGAGGAACATAGGGAGACCTTTCGGGGAAATGGGACGTGGTGCGGCGACGCGTCAGCTGGAGGGGGTGGCAGCGGCGGCTCTCCGATGGCGCCATTCGCTGACGGTGGAGATCAGACGGGGGGTGAGGACGGAGGCCACCAGCAGCAGCCCGGTGACGATCACCTGGACCTCGTTGGCCACGTCGTTGAGGGTCAGCAGGTTCTTCAGGATGCCGATGAGCAGCACTCCGGCGACCGCGCCGAAGAGGGTGCCCTTTCCACCGTCGAAGTCGATGCCGCCGAGCAGGACGGAGGCGATGACCAGCATCTCGAAGCCCGAGCCGTTGTCGGCGCGGGCGCTGCCGTAGCGGAGGGTGAACACCACACCCGCGAAGGCGGACACCAGCCCGGTGACGACGAACAGGAGGAGCTTGATGCGCTTGACGCGGATACCGGCGAAGTACGCGGCGTCCTCCTGGGCGCCGATGGCGAACAGCGACCGGCCCAGGCCCGTGGCGTGCAGCACCACCGCGGCGACGACGGCCAGCACGATGAACAGCGCCATCGGATAGGTGATGAAGGTGCCGGGGATGGTGGTGGTGTCCACCGCCCACTTGGCGTAGGTCTCGGGGAAGTCGGTGATGGCGTTGGAGCCGAGCACCACGGAGGCCAGCCCCCGGTAGAGGGCGAGGGTGCCGATGGTGACGGCGAGCGAGGGCAGCCCGACCTTGGTGACCAGCCAGCCGTTGAGCAGCCCGCCGGCCACGCCGACCAGCAGCACCACGGGCACGATGGTCTCGAACGCCCAGCCGGAGTCCCACAGCTGCCCGGTCAGGGCGCTGCTCAGCCCCAGCATCGAGGCCACCGACAGATCCACCTGCCCGGCCACCACCAGCAGCGTCATGGGCAGCGCCATCAGCGCCACCTCGGCGATGTCGTTGAAGGCGAAGGCCAGGTTGTCGCGGCTCGCGAAGCCGTCGGTGGTGCCCAGGCCCGTGACGAAGACCGCCACCAGCAGCACGCCGACCGCGGTGTCCCAGCGCAGCGCTCCGCGCAGCGGGCTCATCGGGCGCTCCTCTTCCTCAGCGCACGGGTCATGCGCACATTGACGATCCGGTCCACGCTGATCGCCGCCAGCAGCAGGGCGCCGGAGATGGCGTCCTCCCAGAAGGAGTCGACCTTCAGCACGGACAGGGCGCTGCCGATGGTGGTGAGCAGCAGCGCGCCCAGCGCCGCGCCCCACACCGTGCCGACGCCGCCGACGATGGCGACACCGCCGACCACGACCGCGCTGACCACGGTCAGCTCCCAGCCGTGCGCGTTGTCCGCGACGACGGTGCCGAAGCGGGCCAGCCACAGCGAGCCCGCGAAACCGGCGACGGCGCCGGAGAAGACGTACGCGCCCAGCACCCGGCGGCGGATCGGCACCCCGGCCAGCCGGGCGGCCTCCGGGCTGGAGCCGATGGCGTACAGCTCACGGCCACTGCGGTAGGAGCGCAGAAAGTACGCGGTCACGGCGAGTACGGCGAAGGAGATCAGCGGCAGATACGGGATGCCCAGAACGCTGCCGCTGCCGAGGTCCAGTACGGACTGCGGGACATCGGCGGCGTTGATCTGCTCACCCTCGGCCCACCAGTAGTCGATGCCCTGGATGATGTAGAGCATCCCGAGGGTCACCACCAGCGCGGGCACCTTGCCGAAGCTGACGAGCGCGCCGCTGACCAGGCCGCAGGCCATGCCGACCGCGATGCCGAGCAGGGCCACCAGCAGCGGGCCGTGGTCCGTACCGGACACGAACTTGCCGCAGGCGAAGGCGGAGAGCCCCACCACGGAGCCCACCGACAGATCGATGTTGCGGGTGACCACGACCACCGACTGCCCCACCGCGAGCAGCACCAGGATCGCGGCGTTGAGCAACAGGTCCTTGACGCCCTGATCGTTGAGGAAGCGGGGCTCGGCGATCCAGGTGAAGAGCACCAGGAGCACCAGGGCCCCGGCGATGCTGATCTCGCGGGCCCGGAAGACGGTGTCGACCAGCGAGCGCGCGGAGCGGCCCGCCTCGGCCTGCGCCGTGGGTTTCTCGATGGTGGCCGTCATGCCGCAGCCCTTCCCTTGCCGGTACGGCCGGTCGCGGCGGCCATGACGGACTCCTCGGTGGCCTCGGCGCGCGGGATCTCCGCGACCATGCGGCCCTCGTGCATCACCAGGACCCGGTCGGCCATGCCCAGCACCTCGGGCAGATCGGAGGAGATCATCAGCACCGCGAGCCCTTCGGCGGCCAGCGACGACAGCAGCCGGTGCACCTCGGCCTTGGTGCCGACGTCGATGCCGCGTGTCGGCTCGTCGACGATGAGCACCGCCGGGTCGGTGGCCAGCCACTTGGCGAGTACGACCTTCTGCTGGTTGCCGCCGGACAACACGCCGACATGGTCGCTGAGCCTGCCGTACTTGAGCTGCAGCCGGGTGGCCCAGTCGGTGGCCCGGCCGCGCTCCAGGGCCCGTTTGACGAGCCCTCCGCCGCTGATCCGGTCCAGTCCGGTGAGGCCGATGTTGCGCTCGATGGACATCTCCATGACCAGGCCGCGCTGGCGCCGGTCCTCGGGTACGAGCGCGAGCCCGGCGGCCATCGCGGCGTTCGGCGAGCCGGGGCGCAGCGGCGTACCCGCCACCCGTACCTCGCCCGCGTCCGCCCGGTCCACGCCGAACACGGCCTGCGCCACCTCGGTGCGGCCCGCACCGACCAGCCCCGCCAGCGCGACGATCTCGCCCCGGCGCACCTCGAAGGACACATCCCGGAACACGCCCTCGCGGGTCAGCCGGTGCACCGACAGCGCCGTCTCGCCGACCCGCGTGTCCTGCTTGGGATACAGCTCGTCCAGATCCCGGCCCACCATCCGGCGCACCAGGTCGTCCTCGGTCAGGCCCGCCAGCGGCTCGGAGGCCACCCAGCGGCCGTCCCGCAGGGTGGTCACCCGCTGGCAGAGCCGGAAGATCTCCTCCAGCCGGTGCGAGATGAACAGCACGGCCGCGCCCTCGGCGCGCAGCGCCTCCACGACCGAGAACAGCCGGGCCGTCTCGCTGCCGGTGAGGGCGGCGGTCGGCTCATCCATGATCAGCACCCGGGCGTCGAAGGACAGCGCCTTGGCGATCTCCACGATCTGCTGGTCGGCGATGGACAGCCCACGAGCGGGCCGGTCGGGGTCCAGGGCCACCCCGAGCCGCCCCATCAGCGCGGCGGTCGCGCTGCGCACCGCCTTGTGGTCGATCCGGCCGAGCCCCCGCCGGGGCTGGCGGCCCATGAAGATGTTCTCCGCGATCGACAGGTCGGGGAAGAGCGTCGGCTCCTGGTAGATGACGGCGATGCCCACATCGCGGGCGTCTGCGGGGCCGTGGAAGACCACCGGTTCGCCGTCGAGCAGCACCTGCCCGGCATCGGGGCGGTGGACCCCGGCGAGCGTCTTGATGAGCGTCGACTTACCGGCGCCGTTCTCGCCGGCGAGGGCGTGCGCCTCGCCCGGGAACAGCTCGAGGGAGACGTCCCGCAGGGCCCGGACGGCGCCGAAGGATTTGTTCACCCCCTTGAGGGCGAGGACCGGAACTCCGGTCGAATCAGCCTGGCTCACGGTGTCGGTGTCTCCTTGCTTCCTTGCAAGAGCGGCCTTCAGGCCGAAGGAAAATGAAATGATTCAAAGTCGGTGCCGGGAAGCTAGCCCGGCGATTTGCCACCGTCAAGGGGGTATGCGCCAGGTAAATCAAGTCGTTGCCGTCCCTCTTGACGCGCCGGCGGCGGTGGACCTACGGTCCAGTAGCTTCGGCATTGAATCGTTTTTCCACGTCAGCGACCCCGAGCCTGGGGCCGCACCACTTCTTGACGCCCGGCCATCCACACGGCTAGCGTCTGTTGAATCGTTTCATAGTTGCCAGTTGCCACAGTTGCCCTCGAGGAGACGTATGTCTGACCTTTCGGCCGTGAAGACGGCCCTCAAGACCCAGGCCGTCGAGACGCCGTCATGGGCGTACGGCAACTCTGGAACCCGCTTCAAGGTCTTCGCCCAGCCCGGCGTCCCGCGCACCCCACAGGAAAAGCTCGACGACGCCGCCCAGGTGCACGCCTTCACCGGGGTCGCCCCCACCGTCGCCCTGCACATCCCCTGGGACAAGGTCGACGACTACGCGGCGCTCGCCAAGCACGCGGAGGAGCGCGGGCTGAAGCTCGGCGCCATCAACTCCAACGTCTTCCAGGACGACGACTACAAACTCGGCTCGGTCACCAACCCCGACCCCGAAATCCGCGGCAAGGCGCTCGCCCACCTCCTGGAATGCGTCGACATCATGGACGCCACGGGCTCCCGCGACCTCAAACTCTGGTTCTCCGACGGCACCAACTACCCCGGCCAGGACGACATCGCCGCCCGCCAGGACCGGCTCGCCGAGGCCCTGCAGGCCGTCTACGAGCGGCTGGGCGACGACCAGCGGCTGCTGCTCGAGTACAAGTTCTTCGAGCCCGCCTTCTACACCACCGACGTCCCCGACTGGGGCACCGCCTACGCCCACTGCCTCAAACTCGGCCCCAAAGCCCACGTCTGCGTCGACACCGGCCACCACGCGCCCGGCACCAACATCGAGTTCATCGTCGCGCTGCTGCTCCGGGAGGGGAAGCTCGGCGCGTTCGACTTCAACTCCCGCTTCTACGCGGACGACGACCTCATGGTCGGTGCGGCCGACCCCTTCCAGCTCTTCCGGATCATGTACGAGGTGGTCCGCGGCGGCGGCCTGGACTCGGGCGTCGCGTTCATGCTCGACCAGTGCCACAACATCGAGCCGAAGATCCCGGCGATCATCCGCTCGGTGATGAACGTCCAGGAAGCGACCGCGAAGGCCCTGCTGGTCGACCCGGACGCGCTGTCCGCCGCGCAGACGTCGGGCGATGTCCTCGGCGCCAATGCGGTGCTGATGGACGCGTACAACACCGACGTACGGCCGCTGCTGGCCGAAGTCCGCGAGGAACTGGGCATCGATCCCGACCCGATGGCGGCGTACAAGGCCTCCGGGTGGGCCGAGAAGATCGTCGCGGAGCGAGTGGGTGGCACGCAGGCGGGCTGGGGCGCGTAGCGCCTCCGGCGGGGCTGTCGCACCGCCGCCGCGCCTCCGCCGCGCGGCGCGGCGGGTTCCCGGGGCTCCGCCCCGGGCCCGGGGCTGCTCGGCTACGGCTGGGAGGGCCCATGGCCGGACCGGGGCGTGCCACGGCGGTGGGGCGGATGGCGCGGGCCCGGGAGCTCCGCCCCACGCCCTGTCAGCCCGCTGCGCGGAACTTGGGCGGACGGGCCGGGCTGGGCAACCCGCCGTCGACCTGCGGGGGGGGGCCGACGACCTTGGCCAAAGCAACCAGCTACCACCGGGAGGAGTCAGTGCCGAGCCGAGGCCACGCCACGGCGACGGAGTGGCTGCCCACCCGCCCGGAGGGCTGGGAAAGGGCTGGGGGCTGCCCAATCCTCGCAACGGCTGGGGCAGCGAGCGCGGCCTCAGCCAGTTGCCGTGGCCGGGCGCGCCCAAGCCGGGCGGGCCTCGCGCCTGGGGCGCCGACGAACGCGGCGAGCCTGCCGAGCAGGACTGGAACAACGGCCGCCCGCGCCATCCGGAAAGGGCCCACTGTCCCGGCCGGCCCGGAGCAAGCCGCCAGCTCGTCCGACCGACGCCAAGCCTCGCCCCGGGCAGGAACTGGCCCCGCCAGGAACCCGTTTCGACAGGCCGAGCGGGCCTCGGCCGACACCTGTGGCCGGAGCGAGCCGGCCACCCAGCGGACACGCCCAAGCAGGACGGGGACAGCAGGCCTCCGCCCGCGCCATCCGGAAAGGGCCCACTGTCCCGGCCGGCCCGGAGCAAGCCGCCAGCTCGCCCGGCCGACGCCAAGCCTCGCCCCGGGCAGGAACTGGGCCCCACCAGGAGCCCCGTACCGGCGGACCGGAAACGGGACCCGACCGGGCCACGGTCGGGGCGTGCCAACTGGCCGGCGGACACGCCCGAGCCGGGGCGAGCCCGCCGGGTGGGGCAGGGACGGCGAGGCTCCGCCTCGTGTCCGCCGGGAGCGGGCCCGGGCCGGCCAGGCCCCGCAGGGGCCCGGCAGCGGACTGGCAGCACGCCCCCGACCGGGCACCCCGGACCCAGGCGCACCGACCGACGGACACACCCGCGCCACCGCCCCGCAGCCCCGGGAAGGGCGGGGCGGAACCGGACGGGCCCATCCCCACCCAGGAATGGGCCCGTGCGATGGATTGGCCGACTTCACCAACACACGAAGAGGAAGAACATGACCGCAGAACCGCACCCCGAAGCGGCCACCCTGCTCGAGCGATCGCATCGCCTCGGAGCCGATCCCCGGAACACCAACTACGCGGGCGGGAACACCTCCGCCAAGGGCACCGCGACCGACCCGGTGACCGGGCAGGACGTCGACCTCATGTGGGTGAAGGGCTCCGGGGGCGACCTGGGCACCCTGACCGAGGCCGGTCTCGCCGCGCTGCGGCTGGACCGGTTGCGGGCGCTGACCGAGGTCTACCCGGGGGTGGAGCGCGAGGACGAGATGGTCGCCGCGTTCGACTTCTGTCTGCACGGCAAGGGCGGCGCCGCGCCGTCCATCGACACCGCCATGCACGGCCTGGTCAACGCCGCCCATGTCGACCATCTGCACCCCGACTCCGGTATCGCGCTCGCATGCGCCGCCGACGGTGAGGCGCTGACCAAGGAGTGTTTCGGCAATCAGGTCGTATGGGTTCCCTGGCGCCGGCCCGGGTTCCAGCTCGGCCTGGACATCGCCGCCATCAAGAAGGCCAACCCCGAGGCGATCGGCTGCATTCTGGGCGGCCATGGCATCACGGCCTGGGGTGACACCTCCGACGAGTGCGAGGCCAACTCGCTCCGTATCATCCGCACCGCCGAGCAGTTCCTCGTCGAGCGCGGCAAGTCGGACCCCTTCGGCCCGGTCGTCCCCGGCTACGAACCTCTCCCCGAGGCCGAACGCCGCGCCCGCGCCGCCGCCCTCGCCCCCGTCCTCCGTGGCCTCGCCTCCACGGACCGCCCCCAGGTCGGCCACTACAACGACTCCGACCCGGTCCTCGACTTCGTCTCCCGCGCCGAACACCCGCGGCTGGCCGCGCTCGGCACCTCCTGCCCGGACCACTTCCTCCGTACGAAGGTCCGCCCGCTGGTCCTCGACCTGCCGCCCACGACCCCGCTCGACGAGGCGATCGCCCGTCTCAAGGAGCTGCACACCGCATACCGGACCGACTACCAGGCGTACTACGAGCGGCACGCCACCCCCGACTCCCCCGCGATGCGCGGCGCCGACCCGGCGGTCGTGCTCATCCCGGGTGTCGGGATGTTCAGTTACGGCAAGGACAAGCAGACGGCCCGGGTGGCGGGCGAGTTCTACGTCAACGCGATCAATGTGATGCGCGGCGCCGAGGCCGTGTCGACGTACTCCCCCATCGAGGAGTCGGAGAAGTTCCGCATCGAGTACTGGGCGCTGGAGGAGGCCAAGCTTCAGCGGATGCCTAAGCCCAAGCCGCTGGCGACCCGTATCGCCCTGGTCACCGGAGCCGGTTCGGGCATCGGCAAGGCCATCGCGAACCGCCTGGTGGCCGAGGGCGCATGCGTCGTCGTGGCGGACATCAACGCCGACAACGCCGCGACCGTGGCCGCCGAACTGGGCGGCCCGGACAAGGCCGTCCCCGTCACCGTCGACATCACCTCCGAAGAGCAGATCAAAACAGCCTTCGATCAAGCGGTCCTGGCCTTCGGCGGCGTGGACCTCCTCGTCAACAACGCGGGGATCTCCATCTCCAAGCCCCTCCTGGAAACCACCGCCAAGGACTGGGACCTGCAGCACGACATCATGGCGCGCGGCAGCTTCCTCTCCTCCCGGGAGGCGGCCCGGGTCATGATCGACCAGAACATGGGGGGCGACATCATCTACATCGCCTCCAAGAACTCGATCTTCGCGGGCCCGAACAACATCGCCTACTCCGCCACCAAGGCCGACCAGGCCCACCAAGTACGTCTCCTGGCAGCCGAACTGGGCGCACACGGCATCCGGGTCAACGGGGTGAACCCCGACGGCGTCGTACAAGGCTCAGGAATCTTCGCGGGCGGCTGGGGCGCGCAACGCGCGGCCACGTACGGCATCCCCGAAGAAGAGCTGGGCAAGTTCTACGCCCAGCGCACCCTGCTCAAGCGCGAGGTCCTGCCCGAACACGTGGCGAACGCGGTCTTCGCGCTCACCGGGGGCGACCTGACGCACACCACCGGTCTGCACGTCCCGGTCGACGCCGGGGTCGCGGCGGCCTTCCTGCGCTGATACGCACGTGAGGGGGCGGGGGTGCAGGGGTGGTGCCCTGGACGCTTACGCATATTTGTGGCGCCAAGTTCCGGTCAGGACAACGCTTCCGGGCGTCGGCGCCGTAAATATGCGGTCCAGGGTGACAGCCCCGGAGGCCC
>NZ_MUNE01000353.1 GCF_002154605.1 Streptomyces milbemycinicus
CGGGTAGTTCTGGAGTGATCGAAGCCATACGCGGCACAATGAGGGTTTTCCAACCTCATGTTGGATGTGCCAGGGTCATCGCTGGGCGTGATTATGGGGTTGGCGGAGCCACCAGGCGACGGCGGCGGCACGGCTGGGGACGTTGGCTTTACTGAAGACGCCTTCGAGGTGTTTGCGGATAGTGCGTGGGCTGATACCGAGTTTGCGGGCGGCTTGGTCGTTGGTGTGGCCGGTGGCGATGAGTGCGAGCACCTGGTTTTCGCGTTCGGTGAGGGTGCACCGGCGTGGTGGGGCGGCGGGCGGGCCGGCGCTGATCTCGGCTTGAATTGCGGTGACCTTGGCTTGGTAGTCCAGTGCTGTGGCGATGAGGTCGCGAATGGGGTGGAGAGCTCGAGTCTCACGGTCGGAGAAGTCGTGGAGCCTGCGGGTCAAGCCGATGAGCACCAGGTCCTCGTCGGTGATGCGTGGTGTCATCACCAGCAGGTGGCGCATCCCGTACTGGGCGAACACTTCCTGGTAGACGAGAGTCTGCCGGAAGCGGTTGAAGGTCATGAAGTCACTTGTGCGGTACGGGCGTGGGTCGCCGGTGGCGAGAAGGTTCCCGATGTACGGGTCGTCGGCGGACAGGGCCATCCACTGGTCGATCTCGCCCGCGGACAGGGCGTTGGGTTCCCCGGCCATCGTCACCGATGGCGTCTGCGTCCGCCAAGCACGGCATATGTCGATACACACGCAGTCCGCGCCAACAACACGGAGCAGCCCTTCGGCCAGGTCGGCCACGTAGGGCTCGTTGTTGACGATGGCCTGGGCAGCGTCCAACGCGTGCCGCAGCAGACTTGCCTCGTTCACGGCGGTCCCTCGTCGTCTCCCCTGTGGCGAGTGTAAGCGGAGGGTGATGTCGCGTACAGCCCGTCCGGGCCGTGGTCAAGTGGCGGAACAGGCACTGTCGTCCGCAAAGCCACCCCCTCCACGATAGGCGCGGAAAGGCGATAAAAGTCTGGCATTCGGGGATAGGACGGGTTATGGCCCGGTGCTTGCCGGCGCCTCATTCGTCTCCCCCTGGAAACCAAGGAGGACACGTGCCCGGAAAGAGAGAAGGCAAGATCGGAAAGGGTGTAGTCATGCGCACGGCTGTGCGCCGGACAGGCCTGGCAGCGGCAGTCCTGATCGCTGCCTTAGGTCTCGGTAGCAGCGTGGCGGCCGCCGCGCCGACCCCTGCGTCGAACAGCGCGACCACCGTGGCCGCCGCGGATGTCTCCGCCTCCACTCCGGTGTACATGGGAAGATTCGAAAGCAACTACTGCGTGACCCTGATGCTCTGGTACAACAGCCAGGGTTACATCGCCAGTTGCCAAGCGGTGACGAGCACACTCTCAGACCTGTACGTATACGTCTGATCGGCAGTTGCCCGGCGTCAGGGCCCATCCCCCAGGGATGGGCCCTGACGCCGGGACCCGGAAACCAGGAAGCATCGGGGCCTCCCTCACCAAGGGCTTGCCCCTGGACCCCGAGATCCCGGGGAGGAAGCCCCAGGAGCCGGGCACCGGAACCGCGCCGACCCGCCGCCTGGCCGCAGGACCCCCAGGCGCCGGAACAGCGCGACCGCCCACCGGACCCGCCCGCGCCCGCCACTGCCGCACCGCTACCATCGCCCGGGTGTCGAACGGAAGCTTTCCCCCCAGCCCCGGCCGCCGCAGCGGCACCCTGGCGGTTGTGCTGACCGCCCTGGTGCCCGCCTGTCTCGCCGGCTGGCTGATCTGGGATTCCATGGGCGACCCGAAGAGCGGCGGCACCAGTTCCCTGCCGACCGCCGACAGCACCTCGATCGCCCCGCCCGCAAGCGGTGGCCCATCGGGCGGGGCCACCAGACATCCGAAGGACGACTCCGGCCGGCCGCTCACCGGCAAGGTCGTGGTCATCGACCCCGGCCACAATCCACACAACCGTGATCACCCTTCCGCGATCGCCCGCAGTGTCGACATCGGCACGGCGAAGAAGGAATGTGACACCACGGGCACGGCCACCAACTCCGGCTACTCCGAGGCGTCCTTCACCCTCGACGTCTCACGCCGCGTGCGCACCCTGCTCCAAGACCGAGGTGCCAAGGTCGTCTTCACCCAGGACGGCGACCGGGCGTACGGGCCGTGCGTGGACGAGCGGGCGGAGATCGGCAACAAGGCGCACGCCGACGCGGCCGTCTCCGTGCACGCGGACGGCGCGGCGGCCGGGCAGCGCGGCTTCCATGTCATCCTGCCCGCCGCCGTTCGCGGCGGCGGGGCCGACACCTCGGCGATCACCGGCCCGTCCCACCGCCTCGGCACGCGGCTGGTCACGGAATTCAGCGAGGCGACCGGAGCGAAGCCCGCCAACTACATGGGCGACGGCACCGGTCTGAAGGTGCGCGATGACCTCGGCGGACTCAACCTCTCGACGGTCCCGAAGGTGTTCATCGAGTGTGGCAACATGCGTGACTCGAAGGACGCCGCACAACTGACCGATGCGGCGTGGCGAGAGCGTGCCGCACGGGGGATCGCACAGGGCATTACGGACTTCTTGAACCGATAACGCAACAACTCCCCGAACAGCAGGTCACGACCGGGACACCGATCGGACACCCCTGCTCTTCGGCGAGAGATTCACCCGTACGATGGTGCACCACCCCCGACGCCTTCGCGCCACGCGCGCGGCGACTGCCGTCCGTACCGACGAAACCAACAAAGGATCTCTACGTTGAACATCCGCTCCCTCACTCGAGGCGACGGCGTGGTGATCGGAGCAGCGGTGTTGCTGTTCATCGCCTCGTTCCTCGACTTCTACTCCGTCGACGGCTGCGGCTCGTACTGTGACAAGGTCGACATGCCGAACGCGTGGGACACGGACAAGCTTGGCATCATCCTGCCGTCGGTGTTCCTGGCCGGTCTGATCGGCGCGGGGCTTGTCATCGCCGGCCGCTTCCAACCGGAGAGCCGCAAGATCAGCGGGCTCACCCTCGGCCAGTGGGGCAACGGCCTCGCGGTGGGCGCCGCCTGGGCCTCGCTCTGGACGCTGTTCCTCACGCCTGACGGCATGAGCATGAGCG
The DNA here is from genome assembly GCF_002154605.1 of Streptomyces milbemycinicus. Lineage (GTDB taxonomy): Bacteria > Actinomycetota > Actinomycetes > Streptomycetales > Streptomycetaceae > Streptomyces > Streptomyces milbemycinicus. Next base: position 3,080 of record NZ_MUNE01000353.1, read on the forward strand.
TCGGCGCGATCCTCTCGCTGCTGGCCAGCCTCGCCCTGGCCGCGGGCGTCGTCCTGACCCCGCGCGTCCCCGCCCTTCAGGCCCCGCTCGCGGGCGCCGGCGGCCCGGCGGCGGTGCCCCCGTACGGCGCCGCCCCGCAGCCCGGTTACGGCTACCCGGGCCCGGGCGGCGTACAGCCCGGCGCCCCGGCTCCGTACGGTGCCCAGCCCGGTCAGCCCGCCCCGCCGTTCGGCGCCCAGCCGGGCCAGCCCGCTCCGGCCCCGGCTCCGGCCGCGGCCGGTTCGGACTTCGCTCCGTTCTGGTTCGCGGTGCCGGTGGCCCGCCCGCTGTACGCGGAGGACGGCTCCTCGTCGACCATCGCCGAGCTGGCCCCCGGCACCTGGTACCTCGCGGTGGAGCAGCGCGGTCAGGCGCTGGTCGCCCAGACGCAGGACGGCCGTCGTGGCGTGCTGCAGGACACCACGGGGATCCAGCGCGGCTGACACCGCCCACGCGAGCAATCGCCACACGGCACGGCCCCCCGCCCGGTCAAGGGCGGGGGGCCGTTGCCATTCCCGGGCGCCGTTGCCATTCCCGGGCCCGGCCCGTACAGTCCGCCGCATCACCTGACACACCGTCAGCCACCATGCGATACGGGACGGAGGGACGCCATGCGGCTCGGACTGGCGCTCGGCTACTGGGGCCGCGGCCCCGACCCCCGCCATCTGGAACTCGCCCGGCAGGCCGAGCGGTTCGGCTACCACTCCGTATGGACGGCCGAGTCCTGGGGTTCGGACGTCTTCACCCCGCTCACCTGGATCGCCGCCCACACCACCCGGGTCAAGCTCGGCACGGCCATCGCGCAGATGGCCGCCCGCACCCCCACCGCCACCGCGATGCACGCCCTCACCCTCGACCACCTCTCCGGCGGCCGGATGATGCTCGGCCTCGGGCTGTCGGGGCCCCAGGTCGTCGAGGGCTGGTACGGGCGGCCGTTCCCGAAGAGCCCGCTGACCGCCACCCGCGAGTATGTGGAGGTCATCCGCCAGGTGCTGCGCCGGGAGGCCCCGGTGCGGCTGGACGGGCGCTTCCATCCGCTCCCGTACGCCGGGCCGGACGCCGGCGGCCTCGGCAAGCCGCTCAAGCCGATCGTCCACCCGCTCCGGCCCGACCTGCCCGTACTCCTCGGCGCGGAGGGCCCCAAGAACATCGCGCAGACGGTGCGGATCGCCGACGGCTGGCTGCCGCTGTACTGGTCCCCGGGGCGCACGGAGCTGTACGAGGCGGCGCTCGCCGACGCGCCCGAGGGGTTCATGGTGGCGCCCATGGCCCAGGCCCGGGTCTGCACGGACGTCGCTGAGGGGCTGCTGCCGGTCAAGGCGATGCTCGGCTTCTACATCGGCGGCATGGGCCATGCGGCCCGTAACTTCCACGCCGATCTGATGGGTCGCATGGGCTACGAGGCGGAGGCGCGCCGGGTCCAGGAGCTCTTCCTCGCGGGCCGCCGCGCGGAGGCGGTCCAGGCGGTGCCGGATGCCTTCGCGGACGAGATCTCGCTGGTCGGGCCGCGCGAGCGGATCGCGGAGCGGCTGGAGCTGTGGCGCAAGGGCCCGGTGACCGATCTGCTGGTGACCGCGCCCGACCCGGAGACCCTGCGGACGCTGGCGGATCTCAACAGCTGAGGCCCGGGGCGGCGCTCCACGCGGCGCGAAAGGTACGGCCCACGCAGCGCGAAAGGTCCGGCCCAACCCTCAAGCCGCTACGCGCAGCAGTCCGAGTCCAGCCCGCGCGGCAGCCGCTCCCCGCCGAAGACCGCCATGGTCGCCTCGTCCCCGCCGAGCACCGCCACCGCCAGCAGCAGCGAGCCCGCGGTCCAGGTGGTGCGCTCCTCCGGCCAGACCGCGTCGTCCTCGAAGACGTAGCCCGTCCAGTACAGCCCATCCTCCTCCGCGCGCAGCGGGGACTGGATCCACTGCAGTATCTCCACCGCCCGGTCGGACTCCCCCATCGCCCAGAGCGCGAGGGCGAGTTCACAGCTCTCGCCGCCGGTGATCCAGGGGTTGGTGGACAGACAGCGCACGCCCAGGCCGGGGACGACGAAGCGGTCCCAGTCCGCCTCGATGCGCTCCTTGGCCCCGGCGCCGGTGAGGGCTCCGCCGAGCACCGGGTAGTACCAGTCCATCGAGTAGTGGTCCTTGTTGAGGAACCGCTCGGGGTGGTGGCGGATGGCGTGCCCCAGCAGCCCGGCCGACAGCTCCCAGTCCGGCTGGGGCTCCTCGCGGTGCTCCGCGATGGCCAGGGCGCAGCGCAGCGCCTGGTAGACGGAGGAGGAGCCGGTGAGCAGGGCGTCGGTGAGCACGGTGCCGTCGGCCTCGCGCCGCCAGCCGATCTGTCCGCCGGGCTGCTGCAGGCCGAGGACGAACTCGACGGCGGCGAAGACGGTCGGCCAGAAGCGGTCCAGGAAGGCGTCGTCGCCGGTGGACAGGTAGTGGTGCCAGACGCCGACGGCGACGTACGCGCAGAAGTTGGACTCCCGGCCGGGGTCGGTGGGGTGCGCGGTGTCGACCCCGCTCGCGGTGTCGGGGTAGGCGGCACACCAGGAGCCGTCGGGGTTCTGGTGGCGGGCCAGCCACTCGTACGCGGCCTCGGCGCGCTCCCACTCGCCCGCCGCGTCGAGCGCCATCGCGGCCTCGATGTGGTCCCACGGGTCGAGGTGGTGGCCGCGGAACCACGGGATGGCGCCGTCGTCGCGCTGTATGGCGGCGATGCCCGCCACCGTCCGCGTGGCCTGCTCCGCGGTCAACACACCGGGCAGGACGAGGCGTTCGGTGCGGCCGGGCCCGGGGCCGAAGGCCGTCACGCCTCCACCCGCGCGGGAATGTGCGGCTTGGTCGCGTACGCCACGAAGCTCTTGCCGATGACCGGGTTGAGGGCCCGCTCGGCGAGCCGGGTGGCCAGCGGCTTCTTCATGATGTCCCACACCAGCAGCTTGTGGTACGCCCGGACGGGCAGGGCCTTGTCGTTGTCCACCCCGAAGGCGCACTTGAGCCACCAGTAGGGGCTGTGCAGCGCATGGGCGTGGTGGGTGCCGTACGGGCGCAGTCCGGCCTCGCGCATCTTGGCGAGGAGTTCATCGGCGCGGTAGATGCGGATATGGCCGCCCTCGACCTCGTGGTACGCGTCGGACAGCGTCCAGCAGACCTTCTCAGGACCGTAGCGCGGCACGGTGACCGCGATCCGGCCGCCGGGGCGCAGCACCCGCACCATCTCGG
>NZ_MUNE01000354.1 GCF_002154605.1 Streptomyces milbemycinicus
GCAGGCTCAGGTGTGGGGGCTGGGCCGGGTGGCCGCGCTGGAGCATCCGACGGCGTGGGGCGGGCTGGTCGACCTGCCGGCCTCGGTCGCGGACCTCGCTCCCGACCTGCTGTGCGCCGTGCTGGCGGGGCGGAACGGGGAGGACCAGGTGGCACTGCGGCCGGCCGGGGCCTTCGGGCGGCGGCTGCTGCCCGCTCCGCTGGATGCCCAGGCCCCGGCCCAGGAGCGGGCGTGGACGCCCCGGGACGGCGTCCTCATCACCGGCGGGGTCGCCGGAGCCGCGGCCCTCGTGGCGCGGTGGCTGGCCGCGGACGGCACCAAGCGCATCGTGCTGCTGGCACCGGACGGCCCGGCCGCGCCCGGTGGTGCGGAACTGGTGGCCGAGCTGGCGGAGCTGGGCGCGGAGGCGACGGTGGTGGACGGCGTGCCGTCCGAACCGACGACCCGCCAGGAGCTGGCCGACCGGCTCGCGGCCTCGGGTCTGCGGGTCCGCACGGTCGTGCACGCCGGGGCGCCGGGCGACTGGGCGCCGCTGGCAGAGCTCACCCCAAACGAGCTGGCCGAGGCGCTGTCCGACGCCATGGGGGGAGCCGATCGGCTCGCGGAGCTGTGCGGCCTGGAGCCCGACGACCCGGTGGTGGTCTTCTCGTCCATCGCCGCGGTGTGGGGCGGTGGCGGGCACGGTGCCCGGGCGGCGGCCGACGCGTATCTCGACGCGTGGGCGCGGCGGCGCCAGGCGGCGGGCGGCCATGTCGCCCGGCTGGCGTGGGGCGTGTGGGACGGCTCGGAGGACCCGGAGGCGGCCGGACGCGCCGAGCGTCAGGGGCTTTTGGCCCTCCACCCGACGCCCGCGCTGGCCGCGCTGCGGCGGACGCTCGATCACAGCGGTGACGGAACCGACCAAGGCACCGTCCAGGCCGGTGATGAGGGCGGCGACCGGGGTGACGTCCACGCGGTGATCGCGGATGTGCACTGGGAGCGTTTCGTGCCCCTGTTCACCATGGCGCGTGCCAGCCGCCTCTTCGACGAGATCCCGGCGGCCCGGCGGGCGTGGCAGGCGGCACTGGACTCCTCGGACGACGAGAGTTCCGAGAGCCTGACGGCCCTGAGGGACCGGCTGGCGGCCCAGTCGCCCCAGGCGCGCACCGGCACGCTGCTGGCCCTCGTCCGCACCCATGTGGCCGGGGCGCTGCGCTACCCGGCGGCGGAGTCGGTCGATCCGGAGCAGCCCTTCAAGGAGCTGGGTTTCGACTCCCTGGCGGCCGTCGAGTTCCGGAACCGGCTACGGGGCGCCATCGGCCTGACTCTGCCCGCCACCCTGGTCTTCGACTATCCGACGCCGACCGCGCTGGCCGGGTATCTGGTCTCGCAGGTCCTGCCGGCCGAGCCGGCGGACGAACCCGCCGCCGCGCATCTCGACGAGATCGAGGCGACGCTCGCCGCCCTGGACGCGGACGACCCGCGCCGCACCGGGCTGACGCACCGACTGCGGTTGCTGCTGTGGCGGTACGCCGACGGGGACGATGCGCTCGAACCGCGCGAGGAGACGGGCGGGGACGACCTGGAAACGGCGTCCGCGGACGAGATGTTCGCCCTCATCGACCGCGAGTTCGGGGAGTCCTGAGCACGGCCGAGCCCCTGACCCCGGCGGGGTCAGGGGCTCGTGGCGATCGTAAGCCGGAGCGATCAGCGAGAACGGAGCTCCTCCGTCAGCCGTTCCAGTTCGGGGACCACCTCGTTGGGGGACGGCTGAGCCAGTACCTCCTGACGGAGCCGCTCGGCACCCGCCCGGTAGGAGGGGTCTTGCAGCAGCTTCGCCAGGTGATTCCGGATTCGCTTTCCTGTCATGCGCTCCGGCGGGATCCACCCACCCGCCTGGGCCTTTTCCAGCCGTGCGCCTCGCACCGAGGCGTCGGGGGCCATACGGCTGACCATCAGCTGTGGGACGCCGTGCGCCAGCGAGCTGCAAAAGGCGGGAAGTCCGCCGTGGTGAATCACTGCCGCACAGGACGGAATGACGAGGTGCAGCGGGACGAAATCGACAAGCCTGGTGTTCTGGGGGACGTGCTTCAGTTTTTCCTGGATTCTCCCCGGCAGGGTCATCACCAGTTCCATCTCGAGATCGGCCATGGAGTCCAGCCAGTCCTGCAGCTGCTCAATGGAGACCATCTGGTAGCTGGAGACGGGCTGCGAGCTGGACATGTCCCACATGCTCATCCCGAATGTGGCGAGGACACGCGGCGCCGGCGGCTCAGGGCGGATCCAGTCCGGCGCGACGGCGCGGCCGTTGTACGGCACATGGCGGACGGAGACCTGCGGCACATTGGCTTTGAGCCTCATGGAGTCCGGCACCTGGTCGATCGTGAACTGGCCGGTCACCAGCTCTTCGCGGAACTCGAAACCGTGTTTCTCCCCCCACGCGCCGAGCCATTCGGCCATGGGGTCCTCGCGGTCCGCCGGCTCCTGCTGCGCCAGCAGCTTCAGGAAGTGGCGGCGCATACGGGCCTCCACCTCGATACCGATCGGCATCCGCGCGTGTGCCGCCCCCACCGCGGCGGCGGCGACCGCCCCCGCGTGGCTCAGCCACTCCCAGACCACCAGGTCGGGCTTCCACCAACGGCAGTACGCGACCAGATCGTCGATCATCGAATCGTTCACGGCCTTGGCCACTTCGGTGGAAGTGGCGCAGAGCGACTTCAGGTAGCTCAGCGGAAACAACTCTTCGCGGTTCTCACCCAGATCGATGGGATGGTGAATTCCACCCCCTGTCGCTTCGGATGCTTCCGTCTGCGCTTGGTGCGCCTTCTCCAGGAAGTGCTCCTCCGATCCGACCGAAACCGCAGTCAGCCCCGACTGGACGATGACGTCGGTGAGGTCGGGGCCGCTGGCGACATGAACCTCATGGCCCGCGGTGCGCAGGGCCCAGGCCATCGGCACACAGAACTGGAAGTGGGTCCGCCAAGGAATGGTGACGAACAGGACACGCATGGCTGGCATCTCTCCTCTCTGGTTACCGGCAATGGCAACCAGTTCGCTCTCTCGCCCGTGTACCTTCGTCATCAACCGCATTCACGTTCACCCTAACGACGCCCCTAAAGGGGGTCTTGCACGTGCTCGACCGGCGTTAGTCCGCCTTTAGCCGTGCCCGAGAGACTGCGTACCGCCGGGATGCGACCAACGCCAAACGTATGAGGAGAGCGGTATGGCTCAGGGTTTTCAGGCCAGCCTGCAGTGGGAACGCATCAATGAACTCTGGGTTACCGAGGAGGCGTCGGCTGATCTGACCGGCTTCAAGTCGGACCGCCGGAATTTCAATATCGCCCTGTGGGATCCGACGACCAACGGAATCAGGTATCTGAGGGCTCTCGTCTATGAGTTGGCCACGCGGCTGAGCGACGACGACTGGTCGAAGATCGAGAAAGTCCGCAACCGTGACGTGGGAGATCCGGTCACCGTCCGATACGAGGGCAGGACCGTCTGTCTGGACTATCTCCAGGCGGCGCTCGAGCTCGGCTTCATCGAGAAGGAACTGGACCTGGGCGGCGCCCGCGTCCTGGAGATCGGCGCCGGGTACGGCCGTACGTGCCATGCGATGCTCTCCAACTACGACCTGGCCTCCTACACCATCGTCGACCTGAAGAACACCCTCGGGCTGAGCAGGGCGTATCTTCGCGAGGTCCTGGACGAGAAGCAGTTCTCCAAGATGAGGTTCGTCCAGGTGGAGGACATCGACACGGGGCTGGGCCCGGACGGCTTCGACCTGTGCGTCAACGTGCACTCCTTCACGGAGATGACCCCGGACACCGTCAAGGCGTATCTGCGCCTGATCGACGAGAGGTGCGGGGCGTTCTTCGTGAAGAACCCGGTCGGAAAGTTCCGGGACAAGAGCATGGACGGCCACCAGAAGGGCGAGGAGGCCGTGCGGCTGGCCATGCAGACCGGGCCGCTGCGGCAGGTGCTCGACATCCACGACAGCCAGGCCGTGGCGGCGGCCGTGCCGACCTTCATCGAGGCCTATCAGCCCGGCGACGGATGGACGTGCTCCGCCAACTCCCGTGGTGTGCCGTGGAGTTACTTCTGGCAGGCCCTCTATACGAAGACCGGCAACGGCCTTCGATAGCCCCCGTCTTCCCAGGAGGGAACCATGGCCGCCTCTCCGGTGCCCCCGCCCCGCGGTGACGAAGCGCTGGCCGGCACGCCGGTCCTGGTCCTGGGCGGCTCCGGCTACCTGGGGCGGCACATATGCTCGGCGTTCGGTGCTGCGGGCGCCCAGGTGGTGCCGGTCTCGCGCGGCGCGCGCGGCGGCGTGGACGGTGACGGCTGCCGCTCGGTGCGCCTGGATCTGACCGCGGCCGGGCCCGATGAGCTGGCCCGGCTGTGCGCCGGTACAGGGGCGCGGGTGCTGGTGAACGCCTCGGGCGCGGTCTGGGGCGGTGGCGAACGGCAGATGGCCGAGGCCAACACCGAGCTGGTCGGCCGGCTGGCCGGGGCCGTCGCCCGATTGCCGGGCCGGCCGCGGCTGATTCACCTGGGCAGCGCCTACGAGTACGGCCCGGCCCGCCCGGGGACCGCGATCGCGGAGGACTGGCCGCCCGCCCCGACCACCGTCTACGGCCGCACCAAGCTGAGTGGCTCGCAGGCCGTCCTGCGGGCCGCCGCCGAGCTCGGTGTCGCCGGAACCGTGCTGCGGGTCTCCGTCGCCTGCGGCCCGGGCGCCCCGGTGAGCAGCCTCGCCGGGGCGGTGGCCGCGCACCTGGCGGCCGGCCGCGACGAGCTGCGGCTCGCGCCCCTGCGCGACCACCGCGACCTGGTGGACGTCCGGGACGTGGCCGACGCGGTGGTCGCGGCGGCCGTGGCACCGGTCGCCGCCGTCACCGGCGCAGTCGTCAACATCGGCAGCGGCCAGGCGGTGCCCGTGCGCCGGCTGGTCGACCTGATGATCGCCCTCAGCGGGCGCCCGGTGCGTGTCATCGAGGACCCCGCGCTGCGCCGGACACGTTCCGACGCGGCCTGGCAGCGACTGGACATCGGACGTGCGCGGCGCCTGCTGGGCTGGGCGCCGCGCCGAACCCTGCGGGAGTCACTGCGCGATCTGCTCGCCGCCGTCGGCGCGCCGCAGCCCGCGGCGGTACGAGCGGCAACAGCGATCGGACCCCGGAACAGTCATGGGAAGGACAGCAGATGAGCGAACGGGTCGCGCGCATCCTCGACGAGGTGCGCAAGTACCACCAGGACAGCCAGGAGGGGCGAGGCTTCATCCCCGGGGTCACCGAGATCTGGCCCTCGGGCGCGGTGCTCGACGAGGACGACCGGGTCGCGCTGGTGCAGGCCGCGCTGGAGATGCGGATCGCCGCGGGCAAGCTCTCCCGGAAGTTCGAGTCGGCCTTCGCGCGCCGGATGAAGCGCCGCAAGGCACACCTGACGAACTCCGGGTCGTCCGCGAACCTCCTCGCGATCTCCGCGCTGACCTCCCACCTGCTGGGCGAGCGCCGGCTGCGCCCGGGCGACGAGGTCATCACGGTGGCGGCGAGCTTCCCCACCACCGTCAACCCGATCCTGCAGAACGGGCTGGTCCCGGTCTATGTGGACGTCGAGTTGGGGACGTACAACGCCACGGCCGAGCGGGTGGCGGAGGCGATCGGGCCGCGCACCCGGGCCATCATGATGGCGCACACGCTGGGCAACCCCTTCGAGGCCACGGAGATGGCCCGGCTGGCGCAGGACCACGACCTGATTTTGATTGAGGACAGCTGCGACGCCGTGGGCTCCACCTACGACGGGCGGCCGGCGGGGACGTTCGGCGATCTGACGACCGTCAGCTTCTATCCCGCGCACCATCTGACCATGGGTGAGGGCGGCTGCGTGCTGACCTCGAACCTGGTCCTGGCGCGGATCGTGGAGTCGCTGCGGGACTGGGGCCGGGACTGCTGGTGCGAGCCGGGCGAGAGCGACACATGCCGCAAGCGGTTCGGGTACCAGATGGGCACGCTGCCGGCCGGCTACGACCACAAGTACATCTTCTCCCACATCGGGTACAACCTGAAGTCGACCGACCTCCAGGCGGCGCTCGGGCTGACCCAGCTCGACAAGCTCGACGCGTTCTGCTCGGCCCGGCGGAGCAACTGGCGGCGGCTGCGCGAAGGGCTGGACGGGCTGCCGTGGCTGACACTGCCGGAGGCGACGCCGCGCTCCGATCCGAGCTGGTTCGGGTTCGTCCTGACCGTCGATCCGCGGGCCCCGTTCAGCCGCGCCGAGCTGGTCGACTTCCTGGAGTCCCGCAAGATCGGCACACGTCGGCTGTTCGCCGGGAACCTGACGCGCCACCCCGCGCATGCCGAAGCGCCGCACCGGGTGTGCGGCGATCTGGCCAACAGCGACATCGTCACCGAGCACACGTTCTGGGTCGGCGTCTATCCAGGGCTGACCGAGGAGATGATCGACTTCATGGTCTCCTCCATCACCGAGTTCATCGGGAGCCACCGGTGAGCGCGGAGCGTTTGAGCGGCTCCCACCAGGGGCGGTTGTCCCGGTACCAGGCGACCGTCTCGGCCAGCCCGGCCGCGAAGTCGTGGCGCGGGCGGTAGCCGAGTTCGTCCCTGGCCTTGTCGTCCTGGACCGCGTAGCGCCGGTCGTGCCCCTTGCGGTCCTCGACGTACCGTACGCGGCTCCAGCCGGCGCCGCAGGCGTCCAACAGCCGGCCGGTCAGCTCCCGGTTGGTCAACGCGGTGCCGCCGCCGATGTTGTAGATCTCGCCGGGCGATCCCTTGGTGCGCACCAGTTCCACGCCGCGGCAGTGGTCCTCCACGTGCAGCCAGTCGCGCACGTTCAGCCCGTCGCCGTACAGCGGCACGTCCTCGCCGTCGAGCAGGTTGGTGATGAACAGCGGGATGATCTTTTCCGGGAACTGGTGGGGCCCGTAGTTGTTGCTGCACCGGGTGACGCGTACGTCCAGCCCATGGGTGCGGTGGTAGGCGAGGGCGATCAGGTCGGAGGCGGCCTTGGAGGCGGCGTACGGCGAGTTGGGGTCCAGTACGGCGGTCTCGGGGCTGAATCCGGTCTCGACCGAGCCGTAGACCTCGTCGGTGGAGACATGGACGAAACGCTCCACCCCGTGGCGCAGGGCCGCCTGCAGCAGCGTGTGGGTGCCCTCGACATTGGTGCGCACGAAGGGGTCGGCGCCGGCGATGGAGCGGTCGACGTGGGATTCGGCGGCGAAGTGGACCACTTGGCCGGCCCGCGCCATCAGCGTGTCGACCAGGTCGGCGTCGCAGATGTCGCCGTGCACGAACGTCAGCCGGGGGTCGGCGGTGTCGAGGTTGCTCAGTGTCCCCGCGTAGGTGAGCTTGTCCAGCACGGTGACATGTGAGACGTCGGGGCCCCACTCCGCGCCGCCCCGTGCGAGGAGCCTGCGTGCATAGGTGGACCCGATGAACCCCGCGGCACCTGTGACCAGGAGCTTCATATCTCCTCCAGAAAGCGCGCGGGCGGCAGGCCCTGCCGGTACGAGCGCGCCCGGTCCATGACGTACTGGCCGTAGGGTGAGTTGCTCATCTCGGTGCCGAGGGTGTAACACTCGTCGGCTCCGATGAATCCCATGTACATGGCGATCTCCTCGACGCAGCCGAGCCGCGTGCCTTGGTAGTGCTGAACGTCGCGCACCATACGGCCCGCGTCCAGGAGGGTCTCGTGGGTGCCGGTGTCCAGCCAGGTGACACCCCTGCCGAGCCACACCAGATCGGCCGTGCCCTCCTCGAGATAGGCGCGCAGGACGTCCGTGATCTCCAGTTCGCCCCGGGCCGAGGGCACCAGGCGCTTGGCCACGTCGACGACGCCGCCGTCGAAGAGGTACAGGCCGGGAATGGCCAGGTTCGACCGGGGCCGCTCGGGCTTCTCCTCGATGGACAGCAGCCTGCCGCGCTCGTCGATTTCGGCGACGCCGAAGTGCCGGGGATCGGCGACCTCGTGCCCGAACAGCACGCATCCGCGCAGCCGCTGCACACTCCTGCGGAGCAGCGCGGGCAGATTCGCGCCGTGGAAGAGGTTGTCGCCCAGGATCAGCGCGCACTCCTCTCCGCGAATATGATCCGCGCCGACCCGGAAGGCGTCGGCGATTCCCCGCGGTTTCTCCTGGGAGGCATAAGAGACGTTCAGCCCCAGGCGCCGGCCGTCTCCGAAAAGCTGGCGGAATTGAGGCAGCTCGGTGGGGCGACTGATGATCAGGATATCCCGGATGCCCGCGAACATGAGAACGGACAGCGGATAGTAGATCATGGGTTTGTCGTAAACGGGAACCAACTGTTTCGACCCCGTCAAGGTGAGGGGCTGCAGCCGTGTTCCGTTCCCGCCCGCGAGAATGATGCCCTTCATCATGTCAGGACTTCCCGAACTCGGTGGCGATCAAATCGAATATATCCTCCGCCGTCGCCGTTTCCAGGTCGTCGTGGGACCCGGTGGCGCGGGCGGTATCGCTCCACTTGTCGGCCAGGAGCCGCAGCCGTGCGGCGATCCGGGAGCAGGCGGCCTCGTCGACGGTGTCCGGGGCGTGGGCGGCGTCCCAGCCGTCCAGTTCCGACATGATCAGCTGTTCGCCCGAGGCCGCGTCGGCGACAAGCAGCCCGTGCAGATGGCGGGCGAGCTCCTCGGCCGAGGGGTAGTCGAACAGGACGGTGGTGGGCAGCCGCAGCCCGGTGCCGGCGTTCAGCCGGTCCCGCAGCTGGACGGCGGTGAGCGAGTCGAAGCCCAGCTCCTGGAACGGCTTGGTGGGGGGCACGGCGTCCGCGTCGGCGTGACCGAGCGTGGTGGCCGCGTGCGCCTGGACGTGTCGTACAAGGATGTGGTGCTGCTCGGCCGGCGGGCAGCCGGCGAGCTTCCGCCTCAGCGGGTCCGCCTCGTCCTCCCTGGGCCGGGTCTCCTCGGCGCGCGCCTCGGCGGCCTCCGGAAGGTCGGAGAGCAGCGGGCTCGGGCGCAGCGCGGTGAAGCCCGTCAGGAAGCGCCGCCAGTCGATGGCGGCGACCACGGCGTTGGTCTCCCGGCGTTCCACCGCCTGCTGAAGGGAGGCGATGGCCAGGCCGGGGTCGAGGGGGTGGATGCCGCGGCGGCGGAAGGCGTCGACCTCGTCGGCGGTGGTGGCCATGCCCACTTCGCCCCACAGCCCCCAGGCCACGGAGGTGGTCGGCAGGCCGAGGCCGCGGCGGTGCTCGGCGAGGGCGTCCAGGTAGGCGTTGGCGGCGGCGTAGGCGGCCTGCTGCCCGCTGCCCCAGGACGCGGAGACCGAGGAGAACAGGATGAACGCGGAGAGGTCGAGGGCCCGCGTCAGCTCGTGGAGGTGCCAGGCCGCGAGCGCCTTCGGTGCCAGCATGCGGTTCAGGTGCTCGTCGTCCACGTCGGCGATGAGGTCCTGCTCGCTGACGCCCGCGGCATGGATGACGGCGGACAGCGGGTGCTCGGCGGGGATCGCGTCCAGCACGCCGCGCATGGCCTCCGGGTCCGCCGCGTCGCAGGCGGCGATGGTCACCGCGACGCCCAGGCCGCGCAGTTCGGCGGCCAGTTCCGCGGCGCCGGGCGCGTCGGGGCCGCGTCGGCTGGTGAGAACCAGATGGGCGGCCCCGCGTTCAGCGGCCCAGCGGGCCAGCAGCGCGCCGACGCCTCCGGTGCCACCGGTGATCAGCACACTGCCCCGGGGCTGCCACGCCTGGCCCGTGGTACGCCCGCCAGTGGTGTGGACGAGGCGGCGCGCCAGCGTCCCGCCGGCCCGGATCGCCACCTGGTCCTCGGCCTGGCCGCCCGTCGGCGCGCTGGCCAGCAGGGCCGCCAGCCGCGCCTCGGTCCGCTGGTCGGGCTCGGCCGGCAGATCCACCAGACCGCCCCACCGGTCGGGGTGTTCCAGCGCGGCCACCCGGCCCAAACCCCAGGTCTGGGCCTGGAGGGGGTGCGACAGCGGGTCGTCGTGGCCGGTGGACACCGCGCCCTGGGTCACGCACCACAGCGGCGCGGTGATCCCCGCGTCGCCGAGCGCCTGGAGGGCCGCCACGGTGGCGGCGAGCCCGGCGGGCACGGCCGGGTGGTCGGGGCGGGGGCGCTCGTCGAGCGCGAGCAGGCTGACCACCCCGGCCGGGGCGTCGTCACCGCGCAAGCCCGTCAGCCGTTCGGCGAGTTCGGCGCGGCTGGTGACGGAGGGGTCGGCGGGGCAGGGCCGGACCTCGGCGCCGTGCCCGGTCAGGGCCCCGGTCACGGTACGGACCGCCGGGTGGTCCTCGTAGCCGGTGGGGACGAGCAGCAGCCAGGTGCCGCTCACGGCGGGCGGGGCGGGGTCTGGCAGCGGTGTCCACCTGATCTGGTGGCGCCATGACTCCAGGGTGGTGCGTTCGCGGTGGCGGCGGCGCCAGGTGGACAGCACGGGCAGGGCGGGCCGCAGCGCCTCGATGTCCTCGGCCGTGCCGTCCGGCTCCAGCACCCGCGCCAGCGCCTCGACATCGAGGTCTTCGACGGCGCCCCACAGTTCGGCCTCGGCCGGGTCCTGCGCGCCGTCGCCGCGGACCGCACGGGCCTGGGGCAGCCAGTAGCGCTCGCGGTCGAACGCGTACGTGGGCAGGGCCGTCGTCCGGGGGGCGGGCGGGCCGTCGAACCAGGGCCGCCAGTCCACGGGCGCCCCGGAGGTGAACGCCTGCGCCAGCGCAGTGGCCAGCTGTGCCGGGCCGCCCTCGTCGCGGCGCAGCGTGCCCATGGCCGCCGCGGCGACCTGGGCGGACTCGAAGCACTGCTGGAGCGCCGGAACGACCACGGGGTGCGTGCTGACCTCGATGAACACCCGGTGTCCCGCGGTCAGTAGCGCGTCGACCGCCTCGGTGAGCCGGACGGGCCGGCGCAGGTTCGTCAGCCAGTAGCCTGCGTCCAGGGCGGTGGCGGTGTCCATCGGGCCGCCGGTCACGGTCGAGTAGAACGCGACGTCGGTGGCCTGCCCGCCGACTCCGGCGAGGCGGGCCGTCACCTCGTCGGCGATCTCGTCCACCTGGGGACCGTGCGAGGCGTAGTCCACATCGATGGTGCGGGCCCGCGCACCGGTGGCCTCGCAGGCGGCGACGACAGCGGCCACGGCGTCGGGCGGGCCGGAGACCACGGTGGAGGACGGGCTGTTCAGCGCCGCCACCCCCACACCGGCGGCCTTCTCGCCCACGTCGTCGACGAGCCGCTCGGCCGTGTCGGGGTCGACGCCCAGGGAGGCCATCGCGCCACGGCCGGCCAGCGCCCGCAGCGCCTGCGAGCGCAGGGCCACCACCCGGGCCCCGTCCTCCAGCGGGAGTGCGCCCGCGACACACGCGGCCGCGATCTCGCCCTGGGAGTGGCCGACGACCGCCGCGGGCCGCACGCCGTGGTGGGCCCACAGGGCAGCCAGGGAGACCATCAGCGCCCACAGCACCGGCTGGACCACATCGACACGGCCGAGGTCGGCGGCGCCGTCGGCGCCCCGCAACACCTCCGTCAGGGACCAGTCCACGTACGGGGCGAGCGCCGCCTCGCACTCCGCGATCCGGGCGGCGAACACCGGTGAGGCGTCCAGCAGTTCGGCGCCCATCCCGGGCCACTGGGAGCCCTGCCCCGGGAACACCAGGACCACCCCCGCGCCCGGCGCGCCCGGCGTGCCGGTCACCACGTGGGGCGCCGGCTCCCCCGCCGCCAGCGCGGCCAGCCGCTCCCGCAGCGTCGCGCCATCGGGGCCGGTGACGACCGCCCGGTGCTCGAACACCGAGCGCGTGGTCACCAGCGACCAGCCCACCGCCCGCGGGTCGCCGTCGGTCGCCGCGTCGAGCAGCCGCCGGGCCTGGCGGCGCAGCGCGGCCGCGCTGCGCGCCGACAGCACCCAGGGGGTGACGAGCGCGGCGGGCTCGGCGGGCTGAGCGGATTCGTTGGCAGGTGGTGCGGGTTCGGGGGCCTCTTCCAGGATCAGGTGTGCGTTGGTTCCCGAGAAACCGAAGGCGGACACGCCCGCCCGCCGGGGGCGCTCGGCGCGCGGCCACTCGACGGCCTGGTCCAGCAGCCGCACTCCGCCCGTGTCCCAGGCCACATGCGGGGTGGGCTCGTCGATGTGCAGGGAGCGCGGCAGCATCCCGTGGCGCAGCGCCATGACCATCTTGATCACGCCGGCGGCACCGGCGGCGATCTGGGTGTGGCCGATGTTGGACTTGATCGACCCCAGCCACAGGGGCCGCCCCTCGGGCCGGTCCTGGCCGTAGGCGGCCAGCAGCGCCTGGGCCTCGATGGGATCGCCGAGGCTGGTGCCCGTCCCGTGTGCCTCCACCGCGTCCACGTCCGCCGGCGCGAGCCGGGCGTTGGCCAGCGCCTGCTGGATGACGCGCTGCTGTGACGGCCCGTTCGGCGCGGTCAGACCGTTGCTGGCACCGTCCTCGTTGACGGCGGAGCCACGGATGACCGCCAGCACCTCGTGGCCGTTGCGGCGTGCGTCCGACAGCCGCTCCAGTAGCACCACACCGGCACCCTCGGCGAGGTTCATGCCGTCGGCGTCCGCCGAGAAGGGCTTGGCCCGGCCGTCCGGGGCCAGGGCGCGCAGCTCGCTGAACCCGACCAGCGGTGCCGGTGAGGACATCACGTACACCCCACCGGCCAGCGCCAGCGTCACCTCTTCCTCCCGCAGCGCCTGGCACGCCAGGTGGATGGCGACCAGCGCCGAGGAGCAGGCGGTGTCCAGCGTCACCGCGGCGCCCTCCAGGCCGAGGGTGTACGCCACGCGTCCGGCGACCACGCTCGGCGAGTTGCCGGTGGTCAGCTGGCCCGCCGCGCCCTCGGGCACCTGGAAGGAGTTGAGGAAGTAGTCGAGGCCGTCGCAGCCGAGGTAGGTGCCGGTGGCGCTGGAGCGCAGGGTGTGCGGGTCGATGCGGGCGTGCTCGACGGCTTCCCAGGCCAGCTCCAGCGCCAGCCGCTGCTGCGGGGCCATGGTGACCGCCTCGTTCGGGCTGATCCCGAAGAACGCGGCGTCGAACCGGCCGGCGTCGCGGAGGAAGCCGCCCTCGCGCACATAGCTGGTGCCCGGATGCCCGGGTTCGGGGTCGTAGAGCGCTTCGAGGTCCCAGCCTCGGTCGGCGGGCAGGCCGCCGGTGCCCTCGCGGCCGGCGGCGACCAGGTCCCACAGGTCCTCGGGGGACCCCGCATCGCCGGGGAAACGGCAGCC
>NZ_MUNE01000355.1 GCF_002154605.1 Streptomyces milbemycinicus
CAGGGCTCCGACCGGCCCGGCTGCGCGCTCCGCAGCGCCGCCGGGCCGGTCGGAGCCCTGGGTGGGCCGCCCGTCGCCCGGGGCACGGCCCTTGCCGGGCGGCCCCGCGAAGGCCTGGGCGATGTCCAGCCACCGCTCCGCGTCCGGTCCTTCCGCCCGCACCGCCAGATCCGCACGATGCGCGCGCTGGGTGACCAGCAGGCAGAAGTCCAGCGCGGGCCCGGTGACCCGCTGGGGCGCGTCCTCGGGCCCGTACGTCCACAGCTCCCCGTCCGGGGCGCGGAGTTCGACCCGGAACTCCTCGGCGGGCGGCTCAAGACCGCGCACCGCGTACGCGAAGCCCCGCGCCCGTACGCCGATCCGGGCCACATGCCGCAGCCGGGTGGTGGGCGCGCGGCGCACGCCCAGCGCGTCGGCGACGTCCTGCCCGTGCGCCCAGGTCTCCATCAGCCGGGCGGTGGCCATGGAGGCGACGCTCATCGACGGTCCGTACCACGGCAGCCGCGCCCCGGCGGGCTGCCCGGCCAGTACGCGCCGCAACTGCTCCCGCCCCTCCCGCCAGCGCCGCAGCAACTCCGCGGGCGGCTGTGCCGCGCCGGCCTCGGCGGCCTCGTCCACGAACGTGTCCGGCTCGGCGGCGGCCTTCCGCACCTCGGCCGCGAACCCCGCCGGGTCCGTGGCCGCCTGCGCGGCCCGCTCGTCGGTCCAGGCGAGATGGGCGATCTGATGCGCGATCGTCCAGCCCGCGGCGGGCGTCGGCGCGGCCCACGCCTCCTCCGCGAGCCCGGCCACCAGGCCGTCCAACTCCTCGCCCTCGGCCAGCAGATCGCCGAGCACGACCTCCGTATCGGACACGCTGCGCTCCCGTCGTGTGGGGTCCCTGTCGTGCGTCCCGGGAAGGGAGCGTGGCAGTGCGCCAAGAAACAATCAAGCGCGCTTGCATGATTCAGGCATCGTCGGCGTGCGCCCCAGGGATAGGCCCGCCCACATGGCTGAGTAGCTACAAGTGACCACGGTGGCAGAGACCCGCGACGACGCCGTGAAGCTGTCCCAGCCGGTCGTGGCGGCCCGCCGCGCCGCCAGGGCGGAGGGCTACCTGCGCTGGATCAGCAGGACCACTCGACAGGACGCAGCGGACTGATCCATCAGACCCCGGCCCGTTCCAGCGCGTCGGCCGTCGCCGGTAACTCGCGATGGGCACCCGCTAGCGGCCACATATAGGACTCGGCCAGCGGAACGGTACGGCGTCACGCCTTTGGGGTGAACGAACTCCCCTGCACCGCCGGTAATTCCCCTAGACTGTGCGGCGTCCCCGTCGCAATCGAGAGTTCACTCAAAAATACGACGCGAGGATCAAACGTACCCCGCGAATGGATTGACCTCACATGGCTCAGATCTCTCGCCAAGGCAGCAGGATCGCACGCATCAAGAATCCCACGGCTCCGAAACTGCCGCCCTCTCTCCGTACAGCAGAGGAGAGAGACACCCTGGAAGACGATGCGATCATCAAGGGGGTCAGATACGAAAGCACGCATTTCGTGGGCCTGGAGGCAGAAGCCGTCGAATTCGAGTCGTGCATGTTCGAGAACTCACGCTTCACCGGAACTGAACTACGCAGAAGCCAGTTCAGCGACTCGGCCTTCAACACCTGTGACTTCTCTCAGGTGACCGCACACGACGTGTCCCTGATTCGCTGCACGATCAACGGAAGCCGCATCACTGGCTCGTCATGGAAGTCGGGAACATTCCGCGATGTGCGCATCGAAGGGTGTATCAGCGCTCCCGCGATGTACCGATACATGAAGCTCTACAGTGTCGTGTTCACCGACTGCAAGATGACGGGGGCCGACTTTCAGTCGGCATCAATGCACAATGTGTGTTTCGACAACTGCGACTTGACCGGGGCGCAGTTTTCCAACGCCCAAATGGGAACCGTCCGATTCGAGAACTGTACGCTCAACAATGTTGGCGGAGCGGCGAGCCTCAAGGGCGCAACCGTGCAAGGCCCAGGGTCGATGGAACTGGCCTTGAGCCTGGCACGAGAGGCGGGAATCCTCTTCGAGGACTACTAAGCCGTGTCAGGCGTACGCGCTCGGCCTGTAGCCCGCGTAGTCCATGCCGGAGATCGCACGGGCCGCGTGGGCGAAGTCGATGTGCTCGGCGAAGTCGCACAGTTCGTCGAGCAGCATCTGACCGTACTGGGTGAACATCCGGCGCTGCTTCTTCAAATCCTCGCAGGCGTCCCGCAGCGACTCGGTGTAGAGGTCTACCAGAGTCGTCACACCACGGCGGTCCTGCATGAACATCAGCGGGACCGTCACGATCGCGGCGTGGAATGCCTTGTCCAGCGGTCGGCGCTGGCCGATCTTGACAGCGGACAGTGCGCGGAGTTCCTCGGCTTCGAGTGCGTTGGACGGAAGGGTGAAGGTCCCGTACACCTTGTCCGCCACGAAGAGGTTGAGGTGCATGTCTTCGTGGACCAGACACATCGCGTAGTCGAGGACGTCCCACTCGGCACCGGGGCTTATCACCACGACGCCGGGCATGTGGGAGGCGGAGCCACCGCCGTCCGCGCCGCTGTTGAGGACCACGAGGTCTGTGACCAATAGGTCGACCATGAGGCGGAGGTCGGGGCTGATCTCCTGGATGAGGTCCAGGGCCTCGGCGACCCTGTTGTCCCACTCCTGCCTGGTCGGCCCGTCCGACGGTCCGGCGCCTTTGAAGATGTTCGTGAAAATGCCGCTTCCGATGCAGTGCTTCGCCCACCTGCCGTCCTCGTAGGAGACGGAGATCCCCTTGCCCTCGACCGGCAAGGGGCGGAGGTGGGGCGTCGAGATGGCTGCCCTGTAAGCCGCGTGCAGACCGTCGGCGTCCGGGTACTCGTCGCTTACGGCGTGGATCAGTCGGGCCGTGTTCTCGTAGGCGTGGCCGATGTTCATGAAGTGCACGAGGGATCTCTCCTTCGATGATGACCGGGGGTGTGTGCCCGGGGCGGAAGACCACTCCGGGCACACGGGAGGCTCAGCGCATCAGCGCTTCAGCGGGTGGTCAGGAGGTCCAGCCGCCCATCATGCAGTTGTTGTCATCCTCCTGGGACCGCCGGACGGACGCCTTCACGCCAGCCGCCACGGCCTTCGGGTCCTCGGCGACGGCCGCCACGAGGCTGGCCAGCGCGGTACACGGCATGGCCTCTGTCTTGACCAGATTGATCTGACTCGAGCTCATAGTGCTTCTCCTTGTCGGAGTGGAGTGGTGCACTGCACTTGCTCACCCGACCCGTCCACCCAAAGTGGAGCCGAATGGCTGGCCGGGAGTCCGATGGGCTCGTCTACTCGCCGGAGACGAACGGGAGGATCGGGCGGAATATGAGGTGCTGTCGCCGCATGCGCCATGTCGTGTTGTCGGCGAAGATCAGGACCTTCCCTCGCGGTCCGACAGCCCGCATGTCGACGACCCTGCGATAGGCGCCGTCCAGATAGACGTGATCGTTGACGCGCACCCCGCTCGGAAGCTCCCTGATGGCGTAGAGCCCACTGGGGCGGGAGGGTCGGTGCTCGTGCTCACGCATGGCCGCCTCCCAAGACGGCCCGCTCGTGACCACGTCGGTCCACCGCGCGGAATCTGCACGTCACGACCTTCCCGGTACCGGTGATGGCCGTCTCCCAGTGCTCGGTCAGTTCCCCCACAAGGAGCAACCCCCTGCCGATCTCTGCGGAGGTGGAATGCCGACGAACCATTGGCGGCGTCATCACGGTGTCGCTGACCCTCACGATCAGCTGGCCTGCCTCGTGTTCGATCTCCAGATCGCAGACGCCCCCGGCGTGCTTGTGAACATTCGCCAGCAGCTCGGTCACCACCAGGACCGCGTCATCCGCGATCTCCTCAAGGCCCCAACTGCGGAGTTGCCGTATGACTGTGCGGCGGATGCTGCCCAGCTCAGACAGCTGGACAGTCAGGCTCATGTTCAACCTGCTCTGCGTATCAACACCCGCGACGGGGACCATGGCTCCTCCGCTCACCGACTGCTCGCGCTCCGGCGGCGTCGGGGCTTGGTGGACATGGGCTGGGCGGTCGTTCCTGGTACTCGCCAAGCCCTTGTGCCCGACGATCGTGGCAATATTTTCCCGTGCAGATCCACCGTCAGATTGGCGTCATTCTTGTGCTGCCGAGTGGCGGGTTTGGGCAGACTGCCGTCAGAGTCAGGTCAGAGTCGTTGAATTACCGCTGAGATCGTCAAGTTTCGGCGCTGCTGCCGTACCGTCGTGACAACGCGCTGGACACACGGCAAAGAGGTAACGATGGCCACGCTTCTTCGGGTTCTCATCGATCAGAAGGGCTGGAAGGACTACCCGACCTTCGCCCATCAGTACCGCTTGGCCGCTCAGAGCCTGGCTCAGGAAACTGGTGAATGTTCCCTGGCAACGCTGACGCTGTCTGAGAGCACGTTCGAACGCTGGTACCTCGGCAAAGTGAAGCCGCAGAACGACGCACGACGGGTGCTCGCGCACCTGTTTGGGCGGCCGATCACTGAGCTTCTTGCCGAGGCTCCGGCCTCAGACGAACTTGCGGCATCTTTAGGCCGTGAGCCCGGTGCCAGCGCGTCGATCACCGAACTCCGCGCCGACCCTGGCTCGGAACTGCACTGGATGGGAAGGCACGCAGCTATGGCCGCAAGGCGCGCGATCCGATTCGCCATGGGAGCGGAGCGGAACGAGGTAGGACAAGAGACCCTGAGCTACCTCCAGGACGAGGTTCGTCGAATTGCCGAGATATACATCCGTGTCCCCCTCGGAACCATCTTGCAGGACCTCGCCGACGTCCAGGACGAGACGTTCCGCCTCCTGGAGAGCGGCCACGCCAAGCCGTCACAGACCCGAGATCTGTACCTCCTCGCCGCGATCCAGTCCGGGATGCTCGCCAAGGCCAGCCACGACCTCGGGGACCCGCAGTCGGCAATGATGCAGGCTCGCACCGCCGCTGTATGCGCGGACCAAGCAGAACACCAGGGCATGAGCGCCTGGGTACGGGGGCTCCAGTCCTTGATCTCGTACTGGGCCGATCGTCCCGAAGACGCCCTTCACTACGCGCGTAAGGGGGCCTCGGTCGGAGAATGCCTGCGCGGCAGCGTGACCGTGTGGCTCGCGGGGTTGGAGGCGCGAGCGGCAGCGCTGGTGGGCGATGCGGAAACCGTACGCGTCGCTAATCGCCGTGCCGAGGAGTTGCGCGAGCACACCTCGCCCGACGACTTGGACGCTCTCGGAGGGAACTTCTTCTTCCCACAGATCAGGCAGGCGTACTACAGCGTCGAAGCATGCGTCCTACTCGGCAACAGCACCTCCCCGACCGACAGCGCGAGCCTCGTGCGGCGCGCGGAGGATGCAGCACGAGGCTTCAAGGACACCGGCGACCCACACTGGGCGTTCGGCGATCAGGCAGGCGTTCAGACAGATCTGGCCCTCGCCCGTCTCTACGCAGGAGATCTGAGCGGAGCCGCCGAAGCGGTCCGGCCAGTCCTCCAGCTCCCTCCCAGCCAGCGCAATGCCGGCATTATCGGCTCCGTCCAGCGGGTAAGGTCCTCCCTGGCACACGGGGCCATGCGGGAAGCCCTGACGGCGCGGGAGCTACGCGAGGAGATCGCGGCGTTCAGCAGTCGTCCCACACTCGCTCTGCCAAACTAGACGGCAGCGGTAAAGTCCCCCACATGCATCCGGTCAAGCGCGACGACGCACGGCTCAACCTCCGTGAATTGACCATTGACGACGTAGATCCAGTACAGGCCATCTACGGCAGCCCGGAAGCCACTGAGCATCTCAGCTTCACCCCGCGTTCGCGGGAGGAAGTCGGCGGCATCGTCGCGCGGTCCATCGCCTCGGCGACCGCGAAACCCCGCGAGGAATACGCACTCGCCGTCGTTGAGCGCGATGGCGGCGAGCTCGTTGGATTCGCCCGCCTGGCACTCGACCCGCATCAGCAGCGCGCGGCGACCATCGGCTTCGCGCTGCGCCCCGATGCTTGGGGAGTGGGATACGGCCGGGAAACTGTGCGATTGCTGCTGTCTCTCGCTTTCGACGACCTGGATCTTCATCGAGTATGGGCGGCTCGCGCACCGCTGAACACCGCATCCGAGAAGACGTTGCTGGCCGCGGGAATGACCGAAGAAGGCCGCATCCGCGGGCACGTGTACGTCCGCGGTGCATGGCGTGACTCCATCGTCTACGGAATCCTCCGTGAAGAGTGGGCCCACAGCCGGGACTCATAGTTCCTACAGCACGGCCAGGCCCGCGCGTTCGCGCAGCCGCTGCCCGTCTTGCTCAGACGGGACCGCTGTCGGCCAAGGTCGGCTCACCAGCAATGGTGGCAGCGGTCACCACCCTGCCGCCCGTACTGCGGGCACGCCCGGCCAGCAGGGCGATCACCAGGGGCGGCAGGAGCAGCAGCCCGAAGGCCGCCCCGTAACCGGCCGTCGCGGAGGCGCCCATCGCCACGCAGGTGTTGAGCGCGGCGAAGGCGAGAGCCATCACCGTGACCTGGCCGAGGTTCTGGCTGGTCTGCATCGCGCTGCTGGTGTGGCCCAGCCGACCGGTCGGGCTGTGCGAGAGCGACAACACCGTGAGGGACGGGGCCAGCAGCCCCATGCCGGCGGCCGCGACGGGCATGGCGGAAGCGGCGAGGAGCACCGGCCCCCTGGTGAACGTCCCCACCACGGCGAGCCCGACCGCCACCGCCATCACCAACGCCCCTGCCCCGACCAGCAGATGCCGGGGCCGGTTCTCCAGCAGCCGCCCCTGCACCCACGAGGCGCCCGCCCACACCACGGCGGCGCCGGTGAAGGCCAGCCCGATCAACACCGCGGGCGCGCCCCGTTCATTGATCAGCATCAGGGGCACCAGCGCCTCGACCGTGAAGTACGTGCCCGACGACAGCCCGCGCAGCAACACCGTCGTCGGCAGCCCGCGCGCGGCGCTCCACGTGCCCGAGGGCAGCAGCCGCGGCGCGAACACCACCAGCAGCCCCAACCCCCCGGCCACGAACAGCAGATGGCGTACGTCCCAGCCCGACACCCCGTACTGCCCCAGCGCCGCGCCCAGGCTCACCGCCGCCGCGATCAGCAGCGGCGGGCGCGAGGCGTGACCGTCCGGCGCCGCCGCCCCCGGCAGGGCACGGCCGCGCAACACGACCACCAGCGCCAGCGCCGGCAGCAGGGTCGCCGCCGCAAGACCGAAGAACACCGCCCGCCAGGACCACCACTCCGACACCAGCCCGGCCAGCGGCGGACCCGCCAGCGAGGGGATGATCCAGCACGAACTCATCAGGGCCAAGGCACGCGGCCGCAGCCGTTCCGGATACGCCTGGCCGATGGCGGCGTCGACCGAAACCGCGACCATCCCGGCCGCCAGCCCGTCCAGAAAGCGCCCGGCGGCGAGTTGCCAGACGGAGGTGCTGGCCCCCGAGACCACCAAAGTGACGACCGTGAGCACCACCCCCGCCGCCAGCGGCCTGCGCGCCCCCGAACGGTCCGCCCAGTGCCGCTGGCGGCGGGGG
>NZ_MUNE01000356.1 GCF_002154605.1 Streptomyces milbemycinicus
GTGCTGCTCGCGGATGACGAGGCGTCGGAGTCGTTGCAGCGGGCTCTGGTACAGGCCCTGAGCGAAACGGATGCGGGGGCTCGGCTGTGGTGTGTGACCAGCGGGGCGGTGTCGCTCGACGGCGACGACGAGCCGGGGTCCCCAGCGTCGGCCAGGGCGTGGGACGCGGCCCGGAGGGTAAGGCTTGAGGCTCCGGAGCGGTGGGGTGGGCTGGTTGATGTGGCAGGCGCGCCGGACCGCAGGGTCGTCGACGGACTCATCGGAGTCCTCCACGGCGACGAGCGCGAGTGCGCGGTGCGCACCTCGGGGGTGTTCGTACGCCGGATGGTGCGGGCTCCGTTGGCCGGGGCGGTGGCGGAGCGGGCGTGGCGGCCCGAGGGCACCGTACTGATCGACGGCGGTGCCCTTGGGCCGGGCCCTCACACGGCCCGGTGGCTGGCCGCCTGCGGCGCCGAACACCTCCTGCTCCTCGACGAGAACGGCGACGGGTTCGGGATCGCGGACGAACTCTCCGAGGCAGGGGTCCGGGTGACAACGGCGGCGTGTGACCCGGCCGACCGTCAAGCGCTGGCGCAACTGCTGACCGCCATCCCGGAGGAGTATCCCCTGCGTGCCGTGGTGCATACGGCGCAGGGGGACGACGGCATCGCGGGGGCGTGGAATCTGCACGAGCTGACACGCGACACCGACCTTTCGGCGTTCGTGGTGTTCTCGTCGGCCGCGCCGCTCCTCGGGGCCCCGGGACACGGCGCCTGTGCCGAGGCGGCGGCCCTGGTGCGCCACCGCCGCGGCCTGGGACTGCCGGGGCTGTGCATGACCTGGGGCCCCTGGGCCGTCGACGGCGCCGGAGAGAACGGAACAGCGGGCGCCGAGGCGGCCCGGCCGCGCAGTGGCCGTGGTGTGGCGGCCATGGACCCGCGGCTGGCCCTGGAAGCGCTGGGGCAGGCGCTTGACCACGGCGAGACCTGCCTGACCGTCGCCGACATCGACTGGCCGCACCTGGTGGAAACCGCGACCGAGGCCGGGCTCGACCCCCTGATCAGCGAGATCCCCGAGGCGCGCGAAGCCTGGCAACTCGTCCGAGGCGACGCCGGTCGCGAGCCCGACGGTGCGCTGCGCGCGCGGCTGGCCGGACTGGCCGCGGACGA
Source organism: Streptomyces milbemycinicus (assembly GCF_002154605.1). Classification (GTDB taxonomy): domain Bacteria; phylum Actinomycetota; class Actinomycetes; order Streptomycetales; family Streptomycetaceae; genus Streptomyces; species Streptomyces milbemycinicus. The sequence continues at coordinate 1,149 of NZ_MUNE01000356.1, forward strand.
GCGGCTGCGGGCGCTCGTCGAGTTGGTCCGTACGCACGCGGCGGCCGTCCTCGGGCACGACGGGCCGGCGGCCGTGGAGCCGGAGCGCGCCTTCCGCGAACTGGGCTTCGACTCGCTGACCGCCGTGGAGCTGCGCAACCGGCTGAACATCGCCACCGGTCTGCCACTGCCCGCCACCGTCGTCTTCGACCACCCCAACCCGGCCGCGCTCGCCCGCGGCGTGCGCGAGCTGCTGTTCGGCGGCGGGACCGCCACCGGCTCGGCCGCGCCTGTGGCCCGCGAGACAGTGGGGACGGATGAGCCGATCGCGGTGGTGGGGATGGCGTGCCGCTTCCCCGGTGGTGTCCGCTCCGCGGAGGAGTTCTGGCAGCTGCTGGCCTCGGGCAAGGACGCCATCGCGGAGTTTCCGGCCGACCGGGGCTGGGACATGGAAACGCTCTACGACCCGGATCCGGAGCGCCCCGGCACCTCGTACACGCGAACGGGCGGTTTCCTCTACGACGCGGCGGACTTCGACGCGGGGTTCTTCGGCATCAGCCCCCGCGAGGCACTGGCCATGGACCCGCAGCAACGCCTGCTGCTCGAGACCTCCTGGGAGGCCCTGGAGCGGGCCGGAATCGATCCGAGGTCGCTGGGCGGCAGCCGCACCGGCGTGTTCGCCGGGCTCGCGCTCCAGGACTACGCCGAGGTGGTGCGGCAGGGCGGGCCGGAGCTGGCGGGGTACGCGCTGACCGGGATCTCCGGCAGCGTGCTGTCCGGCCGGCTCGCGTACACCTTCGGGTTCGAGGGCCCCGCGGTGACGGTGGACACGGCGTGTTCCTCATCGCTGGTGGCATTGCACCTGGCGTGTCAGTCGCTGCGGTCCGGCGAGTGCTCACTGGCGCTGGCGGGCGGGGCGACGGTGATGTCCACACCGGCCGCCTTCCTGGAGTTCTCCCGCCAGCGCGGGCTCGCCGCCGACGGCCGGTGCAAGGCGTACGCGGCCGCCGCCGACGGGGTCGGCTGGTCCGAGGGCGTGGGCGTACTGCTGCTGGAGCGCCTTTCCGACGCGCGGCGCCTGGGACACCGGGTGGTCGCGGTCGTACGCGGCAGCGCGGTGAACCAGGACGGCGCGAGCAACGGGCTCACCGCGCCCAACGGCCCGGCCCAGCAACGGGTGATCCGCCAGGCCCTCGCCAACGCCGATCTGCCCGCCACCGGCATCGACGCGGTGGAGGGGCACGGGACGGGGACGACGCTGGGCGATCCGATCGAGGCGCAGGCGATCCTTGCCACGTACGGCCAGGACCGTCCGGAGGACCGGCCGTTGTGGCTCGGGTCGGTGAAGTCGAACATCGGCCATACACAGGCGGCGGCGGGCGTCGCCGGTGTGATCAAAATGGTGCTGGCACTCCAGCACGACCTGCTGCCACCGAGCCTGTACGCCAACGACCCGTCGCCGCACGTGGACTGGTCCTCGGGCCAGGTGCGGCTGCTGAACGAGCCGGTGCCCTGGCCCCGGAACGGACACCCCCGGCGCGCGGGGATCTCCTCCTTCGGGGTCAGCGGGACCAACGCCCACGTCATCCTGGAACAGGCCCCCGAGGAGCCCGGGCCCGAGTCTGTGCCGGAAGACGAGGACCGGAACGAGGAACGGGACGGAGGCCATGCGGCAGCCGTGTCGACGGTGGTGCCATGGGTGGTGTCGGCGCGCTCCGAAAGGGCGCTACGGGGCCAGGCACACCGGCTGCGGGAGTTCGCCGCCGAGGAGGAGAACCTTGGGCCCATGGAGGTCGCGCGGGCGCTGGTGACCGAGCGGGCGGTGTTCGAGCGCCGCGCCGTCGTCGTGGCCGAGGACCGCGAGGGCTTCGTACGCGGCCTGGACGCGCTCGCCGCCGGAGTGCCCGCAACCGGTCTGGTGGCGGGCGCGCCACGGCCCGGAACCGACGCCGGGCTCGCGCTGCTCTTCGCCGGCCAGGGTACCCAACGCATCGGTATGGGGCTGGAGTTGGCCGCCGCCTTTCCGGCGTACGCCCACGCCCTGGACACTGTGGTCACCGAGCTTGACACCCGGCTCGACCGTCCGCTGCGCCCGCTGCTGTTCGCCGCGCCCGGTACGGACGAGGCCGCCCTGCTGGACCGTACCCGCTACGCCCAGCCGGCTCTGTTCGCGGTCGAAGTGGCGCTGTTCCGGCTGCTGGAGTCCTTCGGCGTACGCCCCGACTTCCTGGTCGGCCACTCCCTCGGCGAGCTGAGCGCCGCACATGTCGCCGGGGTTCTCACCCTGCGGGACGCCGCGCTGCTGGTGGCCGCGCGCGGCCGGCTCATGGAGCAGCTGCCGCCCGGTGGGGCGATGGTGGCGCTGCGGGCCACCGAGGACGAGGTGGCGGAGGCCCTGGCGGGACGCGAGGCGCTGGTGTCGGTGGCGGCGGTGAACGGGCCCAGGGCGGTGGTGGTCTCGGGGGAGCGGAGCGCGGTCGACGACGTGGCTGCCGCGTTCACCGCGCGGGGCCGCAAGACCCGGCGGCTGCGAGTCGGCCGTGCGTTCCACTCCCCGCTGATGGAGCCGATGCTGGACGCGTTCCGAGAGGTCGCCGCCTCGCTGACGTATACGGAACCGGCCATCGGCCTGGTGTCGAACCTGACCGGAGAACTGGCCCGTCCCGGCGAGCTGACGGACCCGGAGTACTGGGTGCGGCACATCCGCCACGCCGTGCGGTTCAACGACGGACTTGTGTGGCTGCGGGCACAGGGCGTCAGCACCTTCCTGGAACTGGGCCCGGACGGCACGCTGTCCGCCCTCGCCCAGGACGACCCGGAAGGCGACCCGGAAGGCGACCCGGCAGCAGAGCGCGCCGCGAAGTCCGCAGCGGTGTCCGGCGCCGCGCCCGCGGTGGACCGGATCGTGTCGGCACCGCTGCTGCGCCCGGACCGGCCCGAGGCCCACACCCTGCTCACCGCCCTCGCCCGGATCCATGTCCACGGCGTGGCCGTCGACTGGTCGGCGGTCATCGGCCCCGGCCCGGCCGGGACGGTCGGCCGACGCCGGGTCGAGTTGCCGACGTACGCCTTCGACCGGCGCCGCTACTGGCCCAGGACCCATGGCCAGGCGGCGGACCTGTCGGCTGCCGGCCTGAGCGCCGCCGACCACCCCCTCCTCGGCTCCGCCGTGGAACTGGCGGGATCCCAGGTGCTGCTGTTCACCGGGCGGCTCTCGCTGCGCACCCACCCCTGGCTGGCCGATCACGCCATCTTCGACACCGTGCTGCTCCCGGGCACCGCGATCCTGGAGCTGGCCCTCCGCGCGGGCGACGAGGCCGGCTACGACAGCGTCGAGGAGCTGGCCCTGCAGGTGCCCCTGGTGCTGCCGGAGCGCGGTTCGGTGGTCCTCCAGCTCCTGCTCGGCGCGCCCACCCCGGACGGCCGACGCCCCTTCACCCTCTCCTCCCGCCACGACGACACACACTTGGCGGCGGATCAGACCTGGACCTGCCACGCCACCGGGGCGCTGACCCGCGGCGGCGACCCGCTCGGCGGAGCGGCGGGCCCGGCGGAAGGCGGGGTGGCGGAGCACGAGGCAGCGGACCATGAGATGGCTCATGAGACGACCGAGGCGTGGCCGCCACCGGACGCCGTACCCGTGGACCTGACCACCTGGTACGCCGACCTGGCAGGCGTGGGCCTCGGCTACGGGCCCGCCTTCCAGGGGCTGCGGGCCGCGTGGCGGCACGGGGACGAGTTCTTCGCCGAGGTGGCGCTGGACGAGGAACGTGCGGCGGACGCCGCACGGTACGCCGTGCACCCGGCGCTGCTCGACGCGGCGCTGCACCCCGTCGCGCTCGGCCTCGACACCGCGCCCGGGCCGGATGCCCAAGAGCTCGGCCGACTGCCGTTCTCCTGGGGCGGGGTGACGGTCGGCCTCGTCGGCGCCTCGGCGCTGCGGGTCCGGTTGACACCGGTGGCGCAGGACACCATCGCGCTGCGGGCCACGGACGGCTCGGGGCGGCTGGTGGTCCAGGCGCGGTCCCTGGCCTTCCGGCCGGTCACCGCCGAGCGGTTGAGGGCGGCGGGCACCGCGTACCACGAATCGCTGTTCCGCCTCGAGTGGACACCGCGGTCCGTCGCCCCCACCGCGCCGGTCAGCCGGCGCCAATGGGCCCTCGTCGGACCCGAGGTGCCGGGCCTGGCCGGGGCGCTGGACGAGGCCGGGGCGGAGTGGCGGACGTATCCTCACCTGGCCGCGCTGGGCGAGGCCGTCTCCCGCGGCGATCTGTCCCCGGACATGGTGGTGTTCCCCTGCCGGGTGCAGGAGCCCGGTCGCCAGGACCCGCCCGGCGACCACCTCGACCCGATCCCCCCGACCACCACGGACTCGAGCACCGTCACCCCGGAAGCGCTGCGCCAGGCGGCCAACGGCACGCTGGAGCTGCTGCTGAGCTGGCTCGACGACGAACGCTTCGTGGACTGTCGACTGGCCCTCGTCACGCACGGCGCGGTCGCCGCGACACCGGCGGACGGGGTGCCGGACCTGACGTACGCCCCTGTGTGGGGGTTGGTTCGCTCGGCCCAGAGCGAGCACCCCGACCGGTTCGTGCTGGCGGACATCGACGGGCGGCCCGGCTCCCAGCGGGCCCTGCCCGAAGCCCTGCTGGCCGGCGAACCACAGTTCGCGCTACGGGACGGTACGGTCCACCTGCCCCGTGTGGGCCGTGTCGCCGTCGCCGTACCGCCCGCGGACCACCCCGCGGACCACCCCGCGGACCACCCCGCGGACCACCCCGAGGACCATCCTGCGGACCGCGAAGACGCGCGGACCGCAGCGGAGGCCGTCGCCCCGCGCACCTGGGACCCCGACGGCACCGTGCTGATCACCGGCGGCACAGGTGTCCTGGGCCGGCTGGTCGCCCGGCATCTCGTGACCGCTCATGGCGTACGTCACCTGCTGCTGACCGGCCGCCGTGGACCGGCCGCGGACGGCGTCCCCGAGCTGGTGGCCGAGCTGACCCGCCTGGGTGCCGATGCCACCGTCCGGGCCTGCGATATGGCGGACCGTCACGCGGTTGCCGAACTGCTGAGCGGCATTCCCGTCCGGCATCCGCTCCGCGCGGTGATCCACCTGGCAGGCGTGGTCGACGACGGGATCCTGACCTCGCTGACGGCCGACCGCATGGACGCCGTACTGGGGCCGAAGGCGATCGGCGCGCTGCATCTGCACGAGCTGACCCGCGACGTCGGCCTCGATGCCTTCGTCGTCTTCTCCTCGGCCGCAGCCAGCTTTGGCAGTCCCGGCCAGGGCAACTACACGGCTGCCAACGCCTTCCTCGACGCGCTGATGCGCCACCGGCGCGCGCTGGGCCTGCCGGGACAGTCCCTGGCCTGGGGGATGTGGGCCCGGGACAGTGGTATGACCGGGCGCCTCGGGGCCACCGACCGCGCCCGTATGGCCCGGGGCGGCCTGGCGCCGCTGACGGACGAACAGGGGCTCGTCCTCCTGGACGCCGCCGGCACGGTCGACGAGGCCGTACTGCTGGCCACTCCGCTGGACTTCCGGGCCCTGCGCGCACAGGCCGCGGCAGGCGGGCTCCCGGCCATTCTGCGCGGCCTGGTCCGGGCGCCCGCCCGCCGAGCGGCCACCGCCACCTCGGCCACGGACGCCACCGCCACGGGCGGCGAGACGCCTGCCGCACTGCGCGAACGGCTCGCCGCACTGCCCGGCGCCACCGAGCGCACCGGCGCCCTCCTGGAGCTGGTACGTACCCACGCCGCCGCCGTCCTGGGCCACGACGCCGCCGAAACCATCGAGGCCGGGGAGGAGTTCCGTGAGCTGGGCTTCGACTCCCTCACGGCGGTGGAGCTGCGCAACCGGCTCAGCGCCGTCACCGGCCTGCGCCTCGCCACCACTCTGGTCTTCGACCACCCCAGCCCCGGCGCACTGGCCCGCCACATGGGGGAACGACTGGACATCGAGGCCGACGCCGCTGCGGCACGACCGACCCCGCGTCGCGTACCCGGCCCAACCCATCGTGAAGGACCCTCGGCCGACACCGTCGAGTCCCTTTTCTGGGTCGGACACGACACCGGACGCATCCACGAAGCCATGCAACTGCTGTCGGCCGCCTCGGTCTTCCGGCCCTCCTTCCGCGTCGGTTCGGGCGAGGTGGCACCGAAGTTCGTACGGCTCGCCCAAGTCGCGGCGGAGGACGCCACAACGGGAGGCGAGGCCGCCGAGCACACCCCGCCCGCGCTGATCTGCCTCCCCACCGTGGCCGCGATCTCCAGCGCGTACCAGTACTCGCGCTTCGCCTCCGCGCTCCAGGGTCTGCGCGACGTCTGGTACGCGCCCGCACCGGGCTTCCTCGTGGGCGACCTGCTGCCGGCCGATGTCGACGCCGTGACCCACCTGTTCGCCGAAGCCGTTCTGCGCTTCACCGAAGGTGCGCCCTTCGCCCTCGCCGGGCATTCCGCGGGCGGCTGGCTCACCTACAGCGTGACCAGCCACCTGGAGAGCCTGGGGGTCCGCCCCGAGGCGGTCGTGGCCATGGACGCCTATCTGCCCGACGAGGGGATCGCACCCGTCGCCTCCGCGCTGACCAGCGAGATCTTCGACCGGGTCACCGAATTCGTCGAAGTGGACTACACCCGGCTCACCGCGATGGGCGGCTACTTCCGTATCTTCTCGGGCTGGACACCGCCGCAGATCGACACCCCGGCGCTCTTCATCCGGGGCCGGGACGGGGAGCAGTCACCGCCGGTCTGGGGGGTGCCGCACACGGTCATGGACGTGGCCGGGGACCACTTCACCATGCTGGAGGAGCACGCGGGGGCGACCGCCCGCCACGTCGATCAGTGGCTGCGGGAGACCGCAGGCTGGGGTGGATAGGGGCTTCTTGGGGGTGTTGGTGGCTACATATCCTCATTTTCTCCGGTAGCGGCCGACGCCTGATAGGAGTTCAGTGATGCCTGCCCCTCTCCAAGTCCCCGATGTGCCGGGCTCGTGGCCGGTGGTGGGCCACCTGCCCCAACTGGCCCGGCGGCCGCTCGACTTCCTGTCCTCCCTGGCCGACCACGGAGACCTGGTCAGAATCCGGCTCGGTCGCAAGCCCGTCTACGTGGCCACCCACCCGGATCTGGTGCGGTCGCTGCTGGTGACCGACGCACACGCCTACACACGAGGCGCCGGACACGCCAAGGCGCTGGCCTTCATCGGACCGATCCTCGTCGCGACGACCGGTGAGCCCCACCGGCGCCAGCGCCGCATGATGCAGCCCTGCTTCCACCGGCAACGGCTCGGCAGCTACGTGTCCGCCATGTGCTCGGCCGCCACGGAGACGGCCGACTCCTGGTCGGCCCAGGACGTGGTGGATGTGGTGCCCGTCATGACCGAGCTGGCCACAGCAATGATCGCCAAGTCGTTGTTCGTCTCCGAACGTGCCGCACACGCCGAGGCGGAACTGCGTAAAACCGGCAACGCCATCCTGACCGTGGCCAGAATGAGCGCGATCCTGCCCGGGATCTACCGACGGCTGCCGACCCCCGGCAACCGGCAACTGCCCCCGGCGCGAACCGTGATCGAGGAGACCATCGCCGCCTACCGCGCCGAAGGGCAGGACCACGGCGATATGCTCTCGACGCTCCTGCGGACGACGGACGCCACCGGCACCGGCCTGACCGACGAGGAGATCCGCGACGAGGTCATGGGCCTGGCCATCACCGGAATCGGCGGGCCCGCCGCCATCGCGTCGTGGATCTTCTACGAACTCGGCCAGAACCCCGACCTCGAACGACGGCTGCACGAAGAGCTCGACACGGTCCTCGACGGCCGGCCACCCAGCTCCCAGGACCTCACCCGGCTGGTCTTCACCCAGCGGCTCGTCAAAGAGGCCCTGCGCAAGTACCCGGGATGGGTCGGCGCCCGGCGCACACGAGAGTCGGTGCGCCTCGGCGGCCACGAGATCCCCGTCGACGCGGAGGTCATGTACAGCGCCTACGCCCTCCAGAACGACCCCCGCTGGTACCCGGACCCCGAGCGGTTCGACCCCGACCGCTGGGACCCCCAGCAGAACGCCACGCGGGTCAAGAAGGGTGCCTGGGTCCCCTTCTCGGGAGGTGTCTACAAGTGCATCGGAGACGCGTTCACCGAGACCGAGACCGCGGTGGCCGTCGCCGTCATCGCCTCCCGGTGGCGGCTGCGCCCGGCGGACGGGCGCAGTGTCCGAGCGAGCCATCTGGCCACCCATGTGGTCCCCCGGCCGCTCCGTATGGTCGTGGAGCCCAGGAGCCGGAACAAGGACGAGGCGGAGCGCTCACCGCATGAGGCGCCGCAGGTGAGTCGATGACAGGCCGGGTACATCACGCACATCAGGGACATCAGGTACGCGGGCGGTGCCGGCGGTCTCAGTAGCCGGCCGCCGGACGGAAGAATTCGGGGAGCCGGTCCGGGGGAGCGCCGTCCATCAGCGAGAACAGGATGTGTGCGCCGGTGTAGAGGGCGATGCTGATGTTGGCCCCGCCCACCACCGCCAGCAGCCGGACCCATGGCCTCGGGCCCTCCGGTAGGAGGGCCGCCCCGGACTCCAGACAGGTTTCGCCGCGCCGGTTGCGAAAGTGGCGCGCGGCCCCCAAAGAGGCGCCGAAGAGCGCCGAAGCCACCATCTGATACAGCGGGAACTGATACCAGTGCCCACTCCAGATGGTCAGCTCGGGCACTGCCCGCGTCCACACGGAGACGCCCGCGAAGGACACCAGCGGCTCGGCGATGTCGAGGAGCACGACGAGCAGAAAGCCGAGCGCGATCAGCCGGACCGGCCCCAGCCGCGGCCACCGGGCGGCGGCAAGACCCATGCCCTTGCCGCAGGCCACGGCGGCCATCATGGCCGTCATACAGATGCTCAGGGTCGCCAGCGGCAGCTCGGCCTCCTGGTGGGCCCCCGCCCCCTGCCAACCGGGCACATACGGCCCCCACGAGGCCACCGCTCCGAACACATTGACGTTTGACGCGAGCACCGGATTGATCCAGTTCATCAAGGGACTCTGCCAACTGGCCGACAGCAGCCCGATGAAGAGCAACGCGTCGAACGTCAGCCGCCTCCTGGCCCGACACCGCCGGTACAGACACACCGCGAGGACCACCGCTCCCACCACGGACAGCAGCGGGATCAGCACATCGGCGATCCGCTCCGAGTCCCCACCGCCCCTGGCCGGGGGCGCCTTCCCGATGCGGTAGCCGCTGTCGGCGAGCCAGGCGGCGAACACGTACACCTGAAGCCCCAGCACCAGCGCGCCGACACACGCCCACAGTGTTACGGGAAGGGTGAACACCCGCAGGCCGCGCACGGTATCGGCCCGGCCGACGGCCTCCGGCCGGTCTTCGTCGACGAGATCGGTCATGTATCGCTCCTCACTACGAGTCCGAGCCGGGCTGGTCGCCGTGCGCCAGGCCGATGAGACTGTCGATGTCCATCTCGTCGATCGAGCCGGGGCCTTCCGCGGAACGCGCGGCGGGGACGGCAGCGACCCCGACGCTCCCGAGGCCGCCTCCGAGGCCGCCAGGGGCCTCGGCGAGCTCCAGCAGCACAGACAGCAGACCGGCCTCCCGGAGCCTGCCGAGCGGAATGGACGCCACGGCGGCCCGCAGCTCCTCCTCGCCTGCGTCCGAGGCCGAGGTCCCGTCCGCCCCGGCGCCGTTCCCGTTCGACCGCAGCAGCAGGGCGCGCACATGCTCCGCGAGCGCGGTCGGGGTCGGAAAGTCGAACGCGACCGTCGCGGGCAACCGCAGACCGGTGGCGGTGGTGAGCCTATTGCGCAGCTCGACGGCGGTCAGCGAGTCAAAGCCCAGCTCTCGGAAGGCACGCCGCTCCGCCACCTCCTCGATCCCCGCATGGCCGATCACCGCGGCGGCGTGGGACCGTACGAGACGAGTGAGGATGCCCTGCTGCTCCTTGCCACCGCAGCGGGCCAGCCGCTCGCGGAGCGACACGCCCACGTCCGTCCCGTCCTCGCCGTCCTCGCCCCGGTCGGCCGCGCCGCCGCGGCGGGCGGAGGCCGGGACGAGCCCACGCAGCAGCGCCGGCACCCCGGCGCCGGTCGCCCGCGTGTGCAGCGAGCCGAGCTCGAACCGGGCCGGGACGAGGAACGGCTCCCCGGCCGCCGACGACGCGTCGAAGAGGGCAAGGGCCTCCTCAGTCGCCAACGGTGCCATCCCGCCACGGCTGATCCGGGCGTGGTCGGTGCCATCCAGATGGCGCGTCATGCCGCTGCCCTGCGCCCAAAGCCCCCAGGCCAACGACGTCGCGGGCCGACCCTGGGCCCGGCGGTGCCGGGCCAGCGCGTCCAGTACGGCGTTGGCCGCCGCGTAGTTGCCCTGGCCCGGCGAACCGAGCACGGATGCCGCGGAGGAGAACATCACAAACGCGGCCAGGTCCGCGTCGCGTGTGAGCTCATGCAGAAGCAGCGCCGGGACCACCTTGGAGCGGAAGACGGTGTCGATCCGCTCGGGTGTCAGCGAGGGGATCGTGCCGTCGTCGAGCACCCCGGCGGCATGGACCACGGCGGTCAGCGGATGCTGTTCAGGGACGCGGCCCAGCAAGGTGGCCAGCGCCTCGCGGTCGGCGGCATCGCAGGCGGCGACGGTCACCGTCGCGCCGACAGCCTCGAGCTCGGCCGAGAGCGCCCGTACACCCTCGGCCTGCGCACCGCGACGGCCGACCAGCAGCAACTGCCGCACACCGTGCGCCACGACGAGGTGGCGGGCGATCAGCCCACCCAGCACACCGGTGCCACCCGTGATCAGCACGGTGCCCGCCGGATCGAGCGCCCATGGCGACGCGCCGGCTGACGCGTCGGTGGGCCCATCGGCCGACCCGTCGGCCGGCGCGGGCCGATCCTGCCGTGGCACCCGCACCAACCGCGGTACGCATACCTCTCCGTCGCGGACGGCCAGCTGCGGCTCACCACCGGCCAGCGCCGCGGGAAGCACCTGGGCCAAGGAGCCGTGTCCATCCCAGTCCACCAGGGTGATCCGGCCCGGGTTCTCGGACTGCGCCGAGCGGACCAGGCCCCACACCGCCGCGCCGGGCAGATCCGTGACGTCGTCCTCCCGGCGGGTGGCGACCGCCCCACGCGTCAGTACGACCAGCCGACTGTCCGCGAACCGGTCGTCGCCCAGCCAGGACTGCAGCAGGTGCAGCGCGAGACGGACGGCCGTGCGGACGGCCGTGCGGACGGCCGCGCCGCCCACAACGTCACCGTCTTCGTCCCCGCCACACGGGACGACGATCAACTCCGGAGCGCCATCGGCCTCCACGGTGCTCAGCAGCGCGGTCCAGTCGTCATGGCGCCGGTAGGGGAGCCCGGACGGATCGGTGCCGACGACGGCGAAGGACGAGGGATCGGAAGGAGAGTGTCCGGAGGGAGACTGGCCGGATGGGGAGGGGTCTGCGGCGGGCAATGTCACGGCGGGCCATTCCAGGCCGAACAGCGACTCGTGATGCTCCGAGTGGGCGGCCCGCACCTCACCCGCGGACACCGGCCGCAGCACGAGTGCCTCGACGGAGGCCACTGGCCGCCCCGACTCGTCGGTCGCCTCGATGGCCACCACTCCATTGCCCGGCCCCGGCGAGAGCCGCACCCGTAGCACCTCACCGCCCCTGCGGTGCAGCGTCACCCCGCGCCAGACGAACGGCAACCGAGCCGCCCGCTGCCCCTCCGGCGCGTCGGCGGGCTCCTCACTGAGCGCCGGGTCGAGGCCGAGGGTGTGCAGCGCCGCGTCCAGGAGGGCGGGGTGGATGCCGAACCGGCCGGCGTCGCGGGCCTGCGGTTCGGGCAGTCGCACCTCAGCGAAGATGTCCGAGCCTTCGCGCCAGGCGGCATGCAGCCCATGGAACGCGGGCCCGTAGGTCAGCTCAGCCCCGGTCAGCCGCTCGTACAGCCCATCAAGGTCCAGAGCGTCGGCCTCGCCCGGAGGCCAGGCTTCGGCCTTCGGTCCGGCTGCCGCGGCGGGGGGTGTGGCGGCGGTCAGCGTGCCTGTGGCATGCCGTGTCCATGACTGGGTCGCGGCCTCCAAACCCTCGGTGCCCTGCGCGTTCTCTGTACCCGAGACGTCGTCGTGGCTCCGCGCGTAGGCGGCGAACTCCCGCCGCCCCTCGCCGTCCGGGGCCCCGACGCTGATTTGCAAAACGACCCCGCCACGCTGCGGGAGAAGTAGGGGCGCATGCAGGGTGAGTTCTTCGACATGCCGGTACCCGACGCGCTCCCCGGCCTGCAAGGCGATGTCCAGGAACGCCGTACCGGGCACAAGCGCGACGCCGGCGAAGGCATGGTCGGCCAGCCAAGGGTGCGTACGCAGGGAGAGTCGGCCGGTGAAGAGATGTCCGTCGCTGTCCGCGAGCGGAATCGCGGCGCCGAGCAGCGGGTGCCCGGCCTCGCTCAGCCCGACGGCCGCCACGTCTCCTGTCTGGGTGGGGGTGTTG
>NZ_MUNE01000357.1 GCF_002154605.1 Streptomyces milbemycinicus
TTGACAACAGCATTAGGAAGCTTGCGCGAGGTAGTACGAGCTGACGTCGCGCCGTTCGGCAGGCCGGGTCGTGCGGCGGGTCAGACGCCTCGTCATCGACCATGATCGTTCAACCACCCAGCGGCGGGGAAGGACGACGAAGCCCTTCGCGTCCGGCGGGCGACGCACCGTTTTGCCCCCTGGTGTCCTTGCCGACCGTCTCGGACCCCCCGGCGGCTGCCCAGCGCCGCGCGAACCCGTAAATCGTCCGCCACGGAGGGTAGTCGGCCATGGACCGCCACTTTATGCCGTTGTCGACGAGATAGCGGATGCCGTCGACGATCTCCCGCCGGGGGTGGGCCTCGGGGTGTCCTCCGGTCGGTTTCTGGCAGGCCGGGACAGGCAACAGCGGCTCGATGAGCGCCCATTCGGCGTCGGTCATGTCGGAGGGGTAGCGCGGCTCACGCATGAGGAGGTGGGGCCCGGTCCGGGTGGGGAGCGCTGCGGACGCGCGGGCCGGGCCTCGGTCTCCTGATTCTGCGGTGGACGTCCCGGCCGCGGGGAAGGTCAGCGCGGTGGCCGGGCGGCCATCGCGAGGGTCGACTCGATCGCCTTCATCTGATCGCTGAGGTAGCCGGCCCAGACGCTCTTGGGGAACAGGGCCAGGTGCGGGCCGATCGTGCCCGTGATCATCCGGCGGAACTGGGTGAGTTTCTCGCTGAGCCAGGCCCGTTCCCATTCCTCCAGTTCCGCGTCGCTCGCGCAGAAGTGATAGCCCAGGTCACGGGTTCAGATCACCGGCGGCCAGCCGCGTTCGGCGCACAGTGGCCACGGCGCCGACCACGACGAAGTACACGACGGCGCTGATCTCCAGGACCAGAGCGTCGAGGCCGACCCCGCGACGGCGGTCCTGCACCAGGAGCAGCAGCCCCGAGACGAGACCCCCTGTCGCACCCCAGCGCCAGTCGAGGGACGAGACGACGCCGGAGACGATCCAGGGGACGAATCCGCGCAGATAACCCATTGATTGCTTCCTCGGCGAAAGGGAGTGGAGGGCCGCGGAGCGTTGCCGTTCCGGGGCCACCCGCTGACCGGCACCGACTGGATGCCTGGCGAGCCTCGAAGTTCGAACCTTGGAGCGTGACGCTCGTCACAGCCCCGCAGAGCCGCGCAGCCTGCGGACATGGCGACGCTCCCGGAGGAGCACGCGCGCGATGGCCGGCACGGGTGGACGGGCGGGGGCATGGAGCAGGGCGGGGCCCTTGGCGGCGGCCGCGACGGCCGTCAGGTCCTCGATTTCGATCACGGCACGGAACAGTGGGCGGCCCTCGGGCGGTGCGAGGTCGACCAGGCTCCGGCTGGCGGCCAGGCTCTGACGGGCCTGGCCGAGGAGGTGTTCAAGAAGGCTCCGGGTTCCGGGGGTGTCCCGGGCGCCCTCCAGGTCGGCGGGGGTGACACCGTGAGCGTCGAGCGTGCTGCGCGCGAGGTTGAGGCGCCCCTCCGCGAGGTCTTCGGACAGGTCGTTGGCGAAGTCGAGGCGCTGGCTGCCATCGATGTACGTACGGCACGCCTCGCGGTAGCCCGACGGAGGGTCCTCCCCGGCGATCAGACCCGCGATCAGCATGAACGCGGGCAGCGCGTACTGGTCGACGTAGCGCTGATAGTCCGCTTCGGTGGCGAAGCCGGTGAACTCCAGCTCCGTGGCCGCCGCGTCGAGGAAGTCATCGACGCGGGCGCGGAAGTCGGGGTGGGCGGAGACGGTGTACAGCAGCGGCCGGATGGCCGGGTGATCGCTTTCGCCGACGGCCAGGCCTTCGCGGACTTCCTTCTCCCACCGTGCGTAGGCCGCGGGGCGCTCGGCCTCGGGGCCGCTGTCGAGGAGGTTGTCGGTGCGGTGCATAAAGGCGATCGCCGTGATCAGATGCGGCAGCAGCGGCCGGGGCAGAAGCAGGCGCACCGCGAGATAGGAGCTGCGCCGATACCTCGCGACCAGTTTCCGCTGGCGCGCGTAGTCGTCACGCAACGTCGGATCGCTGATCCCCGCGGCGTCGAGCGCCCTGCCCCATACGCCCATGGGCGACCCTCCTAGTCTCTTGAGTCCACGCGCGGTTCCTTTATACGTCCAGCCGGTAGCGGTCTCGGCCCGTGTGTGGGAGGAGTGGGTACGCACCGGGGAGCGGTCCGGCCGGACGAGGGAGAGCGATGGGATCCGTGAGTGAGCAGGACATCGGGGGCTTGCGGCCCGCGGGACTGGGCGAGGCGATACGCGCCACCGCCGGTGATATCGCCGTGCTGTTGCGCGGCGCACCCGACACCGGGGCTCCGGTGCCCGGGTCGCGGTGGTCGGTCGGGGAGGTGGCGGCGCATCTGGCGCAGGCCAATGAGCTGATGGCGGACGTCGCGGCCGGGAAGTCGCGCCCGTACGGCGATGGCACGCCGGGCGGGCTGGCCGAGGCCAACGAGGTCGCGCTCGCGGCGTTCACCGAGCGCGGGGCCGGACCGCTGGCCGCCATGATCGTGGCGCAGGCCGACGCGTTCCTCGAAGCGGCGGCCCGCCAGTCCGCGGCGCGCGGTGAACTGGTCAGCCCGATGGGCCCGATGAGCATGGACGTACTGGGGTCGTATCTGCTGACGCATATGCTCGGCCACGGCTATGACCTCGCCCGTGCGCTGGGCCGTCCGCATATGGTCAGCCGTGCCCGAGCCGAACTGTGCCTGCCGTTCCTGATGGTGGCGATGGACCGGGTCGTCAGCCCCGCCGCCGCCGGGCATACGGCCCGCTACGCCCTCCGCCTCGGGGGCGGCGCCCGCTTCGGCGCCACGTTCACCGACGGCGCGGTGGCCGTCGATCCACGGCCGCCGCGCCGCCCGGACTGCACGATCCTCATGGAGCCGGTCGCTTTTCTCCTGGTGGCGCTGGGCCGCCTCGGCCCATGGGGCGCCCTCGCCCGGGGACGCGTCCTGGCCTGGGGCCGCAAGCCCTGGCTGACCCCCCGCTTCCCCACTCTCTTCACCCCGCCCTGATCCGGCCCGGTCCCATCCACGGCGGCTGTGCTGGCCCCGGGGCAAGGTGCTCGGCGGCAGCAGTTCGCTGAACGGCACGATCTACGTGCGCGGGCGGCCCGTTACCAGCTCCTGCTGCTCTCGGGCATCGGTCCGGCCGCGCAGCTGCGCGAGGTCGGTCTCGGGGTCGCCGTGGATCTGCCGGGGGTGGGCGTCACCCCCTAGGCTCTGGCAGTCATGGACAGCCTGACGGACCTGGAAGCGGCACGCGGAAGTGCGGGCTCATTCCTTCAGTACTACTGGGAAGCCGCCGAGCACGACACCGTTGAGGAGCTGGAGGACGACGAAGCGGAGATCCGGGCGGCCTACACCGCCATCCAGGCGGTCGCTCCCGACGACCCCGCCAGCCTCACCGGCCTGACGCTCCTCCAGCTGGGCACGTTGCGGGCGCATCTGAACGATGAATTCGGCACCAGTGAGGACCATTTCGACTACGAACACACCCCACCCGTCGGGTTGGACGAGGAAGACGAGCAGGGCCGGGAGCTGGCAGCCGAGGTGGTACGGGCGGCGGAACGCGCGCTCGCCCTGCAGGGGTCCGACAACCTGGCAGCCTTTTCGCGCGCGTGTGCGCTGCACTGGCTGGGTGAGCATGAGGCCGCGGCGGATGCCTACCGGGACGTACTGCGCATCGATCCCTACGACCACATCGCGAAGGCCCGTATGGAACAACTGGAGGGCGTCGAGCTCCCCGAGCCACCGGGCGGACTCGTCACCCACCATCCGCACGGCTTTCATCTGCTGGAGATGACCCATCTCATCGGGCACAGCGGCAGCGCCAAGGGCTGGGTCTGGCTGTTCAGCGATCCGGCTTCCGTCCGCAGCGCGGCGGAGGGCTGTCTCGAGACATGGCTGGCCGGCCTCGGCCACGGCCTGGACCACGAGTGCGGCATATGGACCCATGTCCCCGGCAGCGCGGACAAGGGATTCGCGTTGCGCGAGGCGATTCACCGGACAGCCGAGGGGCGGCCGTTCATCGACTGGTCACAGGTGCCCCTGCCCGATCTGGGGCTCGATCCTCTGCCGGCCGGCCAGCCGATCCGCTGGCAGGGGCAGCTGCACTTCTTCGGCGTAACCGAACACGACGACTCCTGACCACGCCCGCTCAGACGATGGGTTCGCCGATGCCGAGCAGATTGCCCTCGCTGTCGCGGAACCAGGCGCCGCGTTCACCCCGGGCGCCCTTGCTCGGGTAGTTCCCTTCGATCTCGGCGATTCCGTCCCTCGTGTGAAACCCGGGTAGGTCCACCTCTTCGAACACCACACCGCGACGCTTCAGCTCCGACACGGCCGTCTCGATGTCGTCGACCTCCCACGCCATCTGAGTGAAGGTACCGGGAGACGCCCCCACCGACTGGAACAGCACGAACTCCGCGCCTCCACACCGGTACAGCAGCCCGCCGGGACGTTCGTCGACGGGCTCCAGACCGAGTTGCTCGGAGTAGAAACGCCGCGCCCGGTCCAGGTCCTGGGTGGGAAGTCTGGTCGCCACGCGGCCCCGGGCAAGGATGTTCCTGTCGTCTGCGTTCATCCCTCCACTGTGCCGTGAGCAGTGGCTGGAGGGGTGGAAGCACCGGGCGCGTGCCGCGGACACGCAGACGCCGGCGCCCCGGCCTCGTGATGAGGCGGGGCGCCGGACCGAGCCTGGATCAGCACATCTTGTAGTCGTCGCGAGTGCTGTTGTACGAACACGAATCGCGGAAGGCGCCGGACGGCTTCCGCAAGGTCACGGTGTCCTTGTCGTTGTTCCACACATAATTTCCGCGTCCCCAGTAGACATGACCGGCGCTCTGGGTGCCCTTGCCGGTGTGGATCGTCACCGTCTTCCCCGCACTGATCTTGTACGAGGGAAAGGTGAAGGTGTAGCCGGTGTTGTCCCGGACCGTATAGCCCTTGAGCTGAACGGCGGCACCCGTGGTGTTCCGGATCTGTACGTACTCGGCGTTCAGGCTCGTGTTGGAGCGGGTGTCGCTTCCGGGGCTGTCGTAATAGACCTTGTACAGGTGGATCGAGCCCGCGGCCTGTGCCTGGGTGGGCAGCAGGGCGATGCCGGCTGCGGCCGCCGTAGCTATGACTGCGGCGAGAGTGCGGGTGGGCAACAAGAAACGTCCTCCCCTATGGCCGGGCACCCCCCTGGTCCCGGCGAGGACGCTCACGCTACGGGCGGACCGACATGAAGGGGACGGCGTTACCGAACTGGGACACTGGGGGTGAATGGCGAGGAACGCCAGCCGCAGGGGCGAGCGGGGGCAGGGGCGCGGCGTTTACGACGGGGCTTGTTCGGCGGCCCGCCACTCCGGTGCCAGGATCGACCAGACCTCGATGTCGTGGCGCTTGCCCCGGTACGGGAAGCTCTCGCGCAGCACGCCGTCCAGCGTCATCCCCAGGCGCCGGGCCACGGCGACGCTGGCCCTGTTCCCTGCCGCGACCTGCCACTCCACGCGGTGGATGCCCCGCTCCTCGATGGCCCAGTCGATGATCACGCGCGCGGCTCGGGTCACCAGCCCCTTGCCGACCGCCGACGGCTCCAGCCAGCAGCCCGCCTCGGCGGTGCCCTGTGCCAGGTCCATCGTCTTGAAGAGGACTCCTCCGACCAGCTCGCCGTTCGTCCAGATGCCGTAGATCCGCCCGGCGTCGGCCGCGGTCTTCTGCGCATAAGCCTGGAGATGCGCACGGCTCGACGCCAGGTCCGTGACACGGTCGGCCAGTCCGATGAACTGCCCGATGAACTCCCGTCCCCGGTCCATATGGGCCAGGAACTCCTCGGCCTGCCAGGGCTCGAGCGGGCGCAGCTCCGCACCGTCGTCGCCCAGGGATATCGCGTACATGGTCACCTCCACGTCGAAGCCAGCGCACACGGCGAAAAGGATCTTCTCACGATCACATCAGGGTCCGCGGGCCCGTACGGCATTCCGGCCCGCCATCGCGCCACGGCAGAATCGGCGTGTGGGAACAGACATCAGGGGTTCGTGGAGTGCCGCACCTGGGGCCCTGGTACCGCTCGGTGTGGAGTCGCCGGTTCGCAAGGGTCGGTGGCGTGGACACCTTGACGGCGGGCCCGCAGGGTCCTCAGCACCGCTGAGGACCCGGCACCCGGCATGGCAAAACGATCCGGCGGCGCCGTTCAGTGACGGGTCTTCGACATCGACACCGATGACTTCGGCCCGGGGCCCGGGACGGCCTCCGGGGTTCGAGGGCCGGGGAGCGGAATCTGGCCCGGTTGCTGCAGGACGACGGTGCGCACCGGCAGGGGGATCTCGATGCCCTCGGTCCGGTAGCGCTGGTGGAGCCGCTTGAGGAATTCATGTTTGATCAGGAACTGGTCGCTGAATTCCTGGACACGCAGGATGACCGAGAAGTCGATACCGGCTTCCCCGAAGGTGTGGAATCGGACGGCCGGTTCGTGGTCCGGGACGCCGCCGGACACCTCGGCCATCACCTCTTCGGCGACGTCGATGCTCACCCGCTCGACCTGTTCGAGGTCGCTGTCGTAGTCGACCCTTGCCTGGATCATGATCGACATCTGCTCTTCGGGCTGATTGTAATTGGTGGTGATGGCGCCGGCGAGCTTGGCGTTCGGGATGATCACCAGGTTGTCCGGGAGCTGACGCACCGTGGTGTTACGCCAGTTGATGTCGACGACGTAGCCCTCCTCGCCGCTGCCGAGCCTGATGTAGTGGCCGGGCTGCACCGTCTTGGAGGCGAGGATGTGGACGCCCGCGAACAGGTTGGCCAGCGTGTCCTGGAGCGCCAGGGCGACCGCGAGGCCGCCCACGCCGAGCGCGGTGAGCAGCGGGGCGATCGAGATGCCGAGCGTTTCCAGCAGGATGAGGACGCCCATCGCCAGCACCGCGATGCGGGTGATGTTGACGAAGATGGTGGCGCTGCCCGCCACTCCGGACCGCGACAGCGCCTGGTTGCGCACCAGATCGGCGACCACGCGGGCCACGGCGATGGTGGTGGCCAGGATGAGCACGGCGGTCATCACCTGGTGGACGCTGTGGTCGACGGCCCTGGTCAGTGGCAGGGCCGCGGCCGCCCCGGACACACCGGCGACGAGGGACGCCCAGGGGGCGACGGTGCGCAGCGCGTCGACGATGATGTCGTCGCCGGTCCACCGGGTCCGGCGCGCCCGCTCCCCCAGCCAGCGCAGCGCCATACGGGACAACAGGACCATCGCCAGGCCCCCGGCCAACGCGGCGCACACGACGATGAGGTCGTGCAGGGTGAGCGCGCGGGTCACCGGCCACTCTCCGTACGCCGCGAAGCGTGCCGCGACGTGCGGCCGCTCCGGCCGCACAGGGCGGTGGGCCGCGGTCCGGGTGCGCGCTCGTGGCGGGGTCTTCCGGGGAGTTCGGAGTGCTGTCTTGTCACCGTGTCACCTGCTCGTGCCTGGGATGTCGGGCTGCGCCGGGGCTCTTGTGCCAGGGCCCTGACGCGGTCTGCCATCCTGCCTCATGCCTCCCGCGCGGACGGCACCAACCAGCCAGGGGCCCGCCGAGGCCGCGGCGTGGCCGCACGCGTCAGGCGTCCGCGTGCGTCATACGCCGGACCACGGTGGCGGGCCGGCCGGTGGCGGCCTGACGGGTCCTCGTCTGCCACAGCCACCTGATGTCGCGTGCGAAGGACCAGATGAGCAGCGCCAGCGCCACCAGCACCACCGCGAGCGACACCAAGTGCGGCAGGAGGCCGGAGGCGGCCACCAGCAGGGCGATTCCCTGGAGCGCGGCGACCGCCTTGCGGGCGGTGTTCACGGGCAGTGGCTCGTTCAGCCAGGGCAGGACGCGGGCGACCGCGACGAAGGCGTAGCGCATGGCGCCGATGGTGAGCACCCACGGGCCCAGCGAGGTGGCGACGTAGACGCTGAGCACCAGGATGAGGAAGGCGTCGACCTCCATGTCGAAGCGTGCCCCCAGGGGGGACGCCGTTCCGGTACGCCGGGCGACCTTGCCGTCGACGGCGTCGAGGATCAGCGCCACCGTGGTGAGGGCGACGAGGGCCGGGACGCGGGGCGGGCTCTGGAAGGAGTCCGCGACCAGCGCGGTCACGCCCCCCACCAGCGTGGCGCGGGCCAGGGTGACGCGGTTGGCCGCGCCGAAGGACCTGAGCCAGGAGCGGCACACAGCGCGCGTCAGCACGGCCCAGGTGGCGAACGCGAACGCCAGGCCCGTCAGCCAGCCCGCGGGCCCCAGGCCGAGCGCGGTGCCCAGAAGTGTCAGCAGGAGTATCTGCGCGAGCGCTCCCACCGCCGTCTCCTGCCGCAACAGCGTCGTGTCGTATGTGTTGTTCAGGGCAGCCACCGTGCACCCTCCGGCTGTTGTGGCGGAGTCGTTGAGTGCCGCGTACCGTGTTCGCGGCTTGGTAATGGTCAGTACGTACGTGACGGGCAAAGCGTTCAGCCCGTTGTCGGGCCCGATCTTTCTGGAGGACGTCGATGGAGCGCGTCGCCCACGCCTTCTGGCTCCGCTCACCCGGCCACGGCGAGGTACGGGAGGTCCCGCTGCCGGAGCCCGGCGCCGACGACGTCGTGGTGCGCGCCCTGTTCTCCGGGGTGAGCCGGGGGACGGAGACCCTGGTCTTCCGCGGCGGGGTGCCGGAGAGCCAGTACGCCACGATGCGGGCCCCGTTCCAGGAGGGCGAGTTCCCCGGTCCGGTCAAGTACGGCTATCTCAACGTCGGCGTGGTGGAGGAGGGCCCGGCCGCGCTGCTGGGCCGTACGGTCTTCAGCCTGTATCCGCACCAGACCCGGTTTGTCGTCCCGGCGAGCGCCGTGACCCCCGTGCCGGAGGCGGTGCCGGCGGCACGGGCCGTGCTGGCCGGGACGGTGGAGACGGCGGTGAACGCCCTGTGGGACGCGGCGCCGCTGATCGGTGACCGGATCGCGGTGATCGGGGCCGGGATGGTCGGCGCGAGCGTGGCCGCCGTGCTCGCCCGGTTTCCGGCCGTACGCGTCCAGCTGGTCGACGCGGACCCCGCGCGCGCCGGGGTCGCCAAGGCCCTGGGCGTCGACTTCGCGCTGCCCGAGGAGGCCGCGGGCGACTGCGATCTCGTCGTCCACGCCAGCGCCACCGAGGCCGGGCTCGCACGCGCCCTCGAACTCCTCGCGCCGGAGGGGACGGTCCTGGAGCTGAGCTGGTACGGCGACCGGCGGGTCAGCCTGCCGCTGGGCGAGGCCTTCCACTCCCGCCGTCTGGTCGTACGCAGCAGCCAGGTGGGGACGGTGTCCCCGGCCCGGGGCTCGCGCCGCACCTTCGCCGACCGGCTGGCGCTGGCGCTGGAGCTGCTGGCCGACCCCGCCCTCGACGCGCTGGTGACCGGGGAGTGTGCCTTCGAGGAGCTGCCGGAAGTGCTGCCCCGCCTCGCGTCCGGGGAGCTGCCGGGGTTGTGCCACCGCGTGCGGTACGGGTCCGCCGACGGGTCGGCCTGAGCGGTCCGAAGAGCCTGCTGAGCAGTCCGAACAACCCGAAGAGCGGTCCGAACGGTCTCAACAGTCGGGATGATCCGGCAGGATCCAGCACAATCCAGCGCGGCTCTGAACCAGGTCGACGGGTCGGCCGTACTACATGACGTGGCCCGGTCGAGGGCCGCCAGCAGCCGTGCCGTACCTGGAGGGTCGTTCGTTGTTCAGCATCACCGTTCGTGATCACCTGATGATCGCTCACAGCTTCCATGGAGAGGTCTTCGGGCCCGCGCAGCGCCTGCACGGGGCGACGTTCCTGGTGGACGCCACCTTCCGGCGCACCGAGCTGGACGCCGACAACATCGTGGTCGACATCGGCCTCGCCACCCAGCAGCTGAACGCGGTGGTCGGTGAGCTGAACTACCGCAATCTCGACGAGGACCCCGCCTTCGCGGGCATCAACACCAGTACGGAGTTCCTGGCGAAGGTCATCGCCGACCGCCTCGCCGACCGGGTGGCCGCCGGGGAACTGGGCGAGGGCGCGCGGGGGCTTTCGGCGCTGACGGTCACGCTGCACGAGTCGCATATCGCCTGGGCGAGTTACGAGCGGGATCTGTGAGGGCGCGCCCGATGAGCCGCGCCGACGCCACCGCGACGGACCTGCGCTCCATGCACTTCGTCATGCCCGGTGGCGTGGCCGATCCGGCCGCGCCGAGCGGTGGCAACACCTACGACCGCCGGGTGTGCCGGGACCTGCCGGGTGCCGGCTGGCAGGTCCACGAGCACGCCGTCGCGGGCACCTGGCCGCAGCCGGACCCCGAGGCACGCGCGGAGCTGGCCCGTGCCCTCGCCGAGCGGCCGGACGGCAGCGTCGTCCTCCTCGACGGTCTTGTGGCCTGCGCCGTGCCGTACATCGTCGTGCCCGAGGCGCAGCGGCTGCGTCTGGCGGTGCTGGTGCATCTTCCGCTGGGCGACGAGACGGGGCTCACCCCCGGCCGGGCGGCGGACCTGGACGCGCTGGAGCGCAAGACGCTGCGCGCCGTCCCGGCCGTGGTGGCGACCAGTGACTGGGCGGCCCGCAGGCTGGTGGCCCACCACGGGCTCGCCCCCGCCCGGGTGCACGTTGCCGCGCCCGGCGCGGACCCCGCGCCCCTGGCGCCCGGCACCGACGGCGCCTCGCGGCTGCTGTGCGTCGCCTCGGTGACCCCGCGCAAGGGGCAGCACCTGCTGGTCGAGGCCCTGGCCGAGGTGGCCGACCTGCCGTGGAGCCTGCTGTGTGTCGGCGGCCTCGGCCAGGACCCCGACTATGTGACCCGGCTGCGTGAACTGGTCGACGAGCACGGCCTGGGCGACCGGGTGCGGATCGCGGGACCGCGGGCCGGTGCGGAGTTGGATGCCGGCTATGCGGCGGCCGATCTGCTGGTGCTCACCTCGTACGCCGAGACGTACGGCATGGTCGTGACCGAGGCCCTGGCGCGGGGCATTCCGGTGCTGGCGACGGCCGTGGGCGGGGTCCCGGAGGCCCTGGGGCGGGCTCCCGACGGTGGACTGCCGGGCGTCCTCGTGCCTCCGCGGGACCATGCGGCGCTCGTGGAGGCGCTGCGCGGCTGGCTCGTCGGGCCAGGTGTGCGGGGGCGGTTGAAGGCGGCCGCCCGGGGGCGGCGCGCCGCTCTGGACGGATGGGAAAACACGGCGCGGCGCATGGCCGATGTGCTGGAACAGCTTCGATGCGAACCACGGAGGGCCGCATGAACACCACCGACGTGCCGCTGTACCAGCCGGAGTGGCTGGAGTTGCGGGAGGGCGCCGACGCCGCGGCCCGCGACGTGGAACTTCTCGACCCGCTGCGCGGCTGGCTGGAAGATGCCGGGCGGCCCGGCGGTCTGGTGATCCACGACCTGGGCTGCGGCACGGGTTCCATGGGCCGCTGGCTCGCGCCCCGGCTGCCCGGCCCCCAGCACTGGGTGCTGTACGACCGCGATCCGGCGTTGCTGGGCCGGGCCGCCGCGCGGACGCCCGCCGTGACCGCCGACGGCTCCGGTGTCACGGTTCTGACCCGGCGCGCGGACCTCGGCGAGCTGGCCGCGGAGGATCTGGCCGGGGCCTCGCTGGTGACGGCGTCCGCTCTGCTGGACGTGCTGACCCGGGACGAGGTGGACGCGCTGGTCGCCGCCTGCGCCGAGGCCGGTTGTCCGGTGTTGCTGGCGCTGTCGGTGGTGGGGCAGGTCGAGCTTTCCCCGGCCGACCCGTTGGACGGCGAGATCGCTGAGGCGTTCAACGCCCATCAACGCCGCGGCGGTCTGCTGGGTCCTGACGCGGTCATGGTGGCCTCCGAGGCCTTCGCCCTGCGGGGCGCGACGGTACGGGTGCACAGCAGCCCGTGGCGGCTCGGCGCGGGCGAGTCCGCGCTGACGGCCCAGTGGCTGCAGGGCTGGGTCGAGGCGGCCTGTGAGCAGCGGCCGGTTCTGGCGCCGCGCGCCGAGGCGTATCTGCGGGACCGCCTGGCGGCGTGCGCGGCAGGCGAGTTGCGGGTGGCGGTGCACCACAGCGATCTGCTGGCGCTGCCCGGGACGACGGGCGGGGCGTCGTGAACGCGCGGGCGCGGGGGGCGCGGCTCGGCACCATCGCCGGTGCGGTCATCCTCGCCGTGGTGGTGTGGCGGGTGGGCACCGGCGCCTTTCTGGAGGGCGTGCGCCGGATCGACGCCGTGACTCTTCTGGCGGCACTTGCTCTGGGCCTGTTCACCACGGTCTTCAGCGCCTGGCGCTGGTGTCTGGTGGCCCGGGCGCTGGGCATCCGGCTGCCGCTGGGCGCGGCCGTGGCGGACTACTACCGGGCCCTGTTCCTGAACGCGGCGCTGCCCGGCGGTGTGCTCGGCGATGTGCACCGCGCGGTGCGGCACGGGCGCGACGCCGGTGATGTCGGCCGGGGGGTGCGCGCGGTGGTCCTGGAGCGGGCCGCGGGCCAGGTGGTGCTGGCGGCGGTCGGCTTGGGGATTCTGCTGACCCGGCCATCCCTGGCCGTGGCGGAGACCCGCCACCTCGCCGGCCGGCTGGCCGCGGCGCCGGGCGCCATGGCGGTCCTCGCCGCGGTGTGCGCTCTGATGGTCGTGGCCGTCGTGGCCGTCGTACGGCTGCGCGGCAGGTCCCGTACGTCGCGGTGGCGCCGCGCCGTCCGCGCCGCGCTGGGCGAGGCGCGGCGCGGACTGCTGGCCCGGGGGAGCTGGCCGGGGGTGGCGCTCTCGTCCGTGGCGGTGCTGGCCGGGCATCTGGGGACGTTCCTGTTGGCCGCCCGGGCCGCCGGATCAAGTGCTCCGCTGGCCGAGTTGCTGCCCCTGATGGTGCTGGCGCTGCTCGCCATGGTGCTGCCGCTGAACGTCGGCGGCTGGGGCCCCCGGGAGGGCGTCACCGCATGGGCCTTCGGCGCCGCCGGCCTGGGCGCGGCCCAGGGGCTGACCGTCGCCGTGATCTACGGAGTGCTCACCTTCGCGGCGAGCCTGCCCGGTTTCGCCGTGCTCGTGGGGCAGTGGTTCGCCGGGTTGCGACGTCCGCAGGTCGATCTCGAAGAGGGTGTCCTCGCCGAGGTGGGCGCGGCGCATGGGCGGGCGGAGCGCGTCCCGCATGACGGACGTGCCGGCGAAGCGGAGCCCGGGAACGCCGTCACCGAGCAGCACCGGGGCCACGGTGACATAGAGCCGGTCCAGCGCCCGCTGGTGAAGGAAGCGCGATACGGTGACGCCGCCGCCCTCGATCAGCACCCGGCCCAGGCCGCGTCGCGCCAGGGCGTCCAGCAGGCTTCGGGGCTCGAATGCCGCGCGGTCCGGCAGGGTCAGCACGTCAACGTGGGCGCCGAGGCCGCGATGGCGGCCACTGCCGTCGACGCCGACCGACCCGTTCTCGCCGCCGCGGCCGCTGTCGGCGGCCACGACCCACAGGGTGGGAGCTGAGCCATCGATGAACACCCGGCGTTGCGACGGCACCCGGCCGTGCGGATCGAGGACGACGCGCACCGGGTTGGTCCCCGTGCATGCGCGCACCGTCAGCTGGGGGTCGTCGGCGACGGCGGTGCCGGCTCCGACGACCACCGCGTCGACGAGGGCGCGGAGGTGGTGCAGATGAGCGCGGTCTTCCTCGCCGGTGACATAGTCGGCGTCGCCGGTGCGGGTGGCGATGAAACCGTCCAGGCTCTGCCCGAGTTGCGCGACAGCGAGGCGCGGGCCGGCCAGGCACAGCGGCAGATAGCGGTCGGTGAGGATGCGCACCTCGGGCGAGACCTCCTGCCGCCACCGCAGGCCGCCGTCGCCGCGGACCAGCCCGGCGGCCTCGGCGTCCACCTCCGACCGGATGGCGCGCAGCCGCTCCCAGGCCGCCGTCTCGTCGAGCGCCGTCATCGGGGCTCCTTCAGGGTCAGCAGGGAGAAGTACTCGGCGAAGGAATCGACGAGCGCGGTGAGAATTTCCTTTCCTTTCTCAGCGGTTGCCAGGGAGGGGCGGCCGATGACTCCGGATTCGGTGTAGGCCGCCATACCGAGGGTGAGGAGATGTCTGCGATCGCCGGCGAGGAAATCGGATGTTTCATAACCGGGGCGGACGAGTTCCGGATGGGCGTGCAGGAGGATGGATGTCTCGACTTCCCCCGCGTGCATATCGCTCTGCGACGAGGTCTGCACTCCCGCTCCGGTGCGCGCGGTGTCCCAGTCCGCCGATCCCGGGAAAAGCGCCATGCGGGTACCGGTGGAGGCGGATTCCTGAACCACATTACGCAGTACATAGTTTCCGCCGTGTGCATTGACCAGAATCAGGACGTCGATACCGGACCGGCGGAGCGATTCGGCGATGTCCCGCACAACGGCATGGAGGGTCGCGGCGGAAATGCTGACGGTCCCCGGCCATGTCTCGTGCTCATGCGAACACGAGATGGTGAGCGGAGGAAGGAGATGAACCGCATATGTGGCGGCGATCTCCTGGGCTATGGTGCAGGCGATGACCGTGTCGGTCACCAGGGGCAGAAATGTGCCGTGTTGTTCGAAGCTGCCGATAGGGAGGACCGCGATGCCGGCCTTCCGGGCCCGTACGTCGTCGGTGGTCTCCGGCGGCAGCAGACCAGGGGCCTGCGGTCGTGTTCCCGAACCGGTCATGTCTGTCAGGCCTTTCGCTCTGCGTTCCGTGTTTGTGTGCGCGACGCCAGGCTACGCGGTCGGACGCACTTCCACCGGCCGAACGTGATGAACCGGACAGCGAGGTTGGTTTCCTTTGTCATTTTTCACGCACCCCGCGAGTATTCTGCGGATTCCCAGTTAGGATCAGAACATGACAGAAAGCGATGGCCCGTTCAGCGAGAACGCTCGACCTTCAGGCGTCCAGCGAGTAGCGCAGGTCCAACTGTCCACCGAGTACGGCGTTTTTCTTGCGGTCGGCTACTTGGACACCATTCGCGGGGATGAACAAATAGCGCTGGTCTACGGCGATGTCGCGGGCGACCGAGCGCTTACCCGTCTGCATTCGGAGTGTCTGACCGGGGACGCCTTCGGGTCCCGGCACTGCGAATGCGGCGATCAGCTGTCCGCGGCGCTGCGCGCCATCGCGAGCGAAGGGTGCGGCATTCTCGTCTACCTCCAAGGTCACGAGGGGCGTGGCATCGGACTGCTGGCCAAGCTCCGGGCGATGCAACTCCAGGCGGAGGGGCTGGACACCGTGGAGGCGAACCTCGCGCTGGGGCTCCCGGTCGACGCCCGTGACTACCGGGTGGCGGCGGATATCCTGCACGACCTCGGTGTACGGTCGGTGCGGCTGCTGTCGAACAACCCGCGTAAACGCGAGTCGCTGCTGCGGCATGGCATCAAGGTCGCCGAGCAGGTGCCTCTGCTGATACCTCCACGCGAGGAGAACTTCGCCTATCTGCGGGCCAAGGCGGACCGCCTCGATCACCATCTGCCGCATTTGGACAGCGTGGCCGAACGGTCCTGACGACCCCTCAGCCGACACCCCGGATGTGCCCGCCGACGCAAGGCGTCGGCGGGCACACCGCGTCTCAAATGCACGGCCGTATCGCCACGGCCGGCCCCACCGTGTGGCGCTTGCAGTTGAAATATACACCGCACACGGCTCGGCGGTCTCATGAAATCCTTTTTCCGCGAACGGCCATATCCGTAAACCCCGGGTAACACCCAGGTCACGGGCTTTCCTTCAGATATTTGTATGTGTTGTGAGCATTCCGTTCGCAAAGTGTGCTCGATGTGCCACACTTCGATTCGCACGACGGGAGCGGCCGTCGGCACGGCCCTTCGGGGACGGCCCGCAAGCGGGCCGTGCGCTGCCCGGAAAGGAGTTGCGGCTGGAGTGGACAGTGAACCGGTCACGGTGACTGCCGCATATCGCGTGAACCCGGGCCAAGAAAGCGAGTTCTACGCCTGGGCCATCGCGATGCTGAATGTCACGGCCCGCCTTCCGGGATATTTGGGAGGCGGCGTGCTGGGCTCCGGACAGGGCAGCGCGGAGTGGCATGTCATCTACCGATTCGACAGAGAAGAATCCGCCCAGGCCTGGGAGTACTCGCTCGAACGCGCCCGCTGGGCGACCCGGGCAGGGCCCTTCATACAGGAGACCGGGGTGCAGCGCACGGCCGGTCTGAAAAACTGGTTCGAAGGGCCGGTACGGCCCCTGCCACCGCCTCCCAAATGGAAGCTCTGGCTGGTGAATCTGAGTGCGGTTTTCCCTCCCGTCCTCATGTTCAATGTGCTGGTGATCCCATTCCTGGGAGATACCAATTTCCTGCTGCGGACCCTGGCTCTCTGTCTTGGCGTGACCGCCATGGTGACCTGGCTTGTCATGCCACGCCTGCAAATGCTCTTGAAGAAATGGCTCTATCCGCCGCTTCAGTCGATTCGAGGGCGCCACAAGCGGGTGGCGGCGAACGGCCCGCGTTCGCGCCGGTAAAAACGCGCGAACCGAGCGGGCCCTGGCCGAGGCGATGGACCCGGCCGGTCGTAAAGCGAGGAGGCAATACAGATGGACGCGCTGAAGACGCTCCTGATCGACCATCACGACTCGTATACCTACAACCTTTTCCAGCTGCTCACGGAGGTCAACGGCGAGGAGCCGGTGGTGGTCCTCCACGACTCGCCCGAGTGCCTGGATCCGAATCTGCTGGATTTGTCGGCCCCGTCGGGTCCAGCGGGTCTCTCGGGTCTCTCGGGGTTTGACAACATCGTGGTGTCGCCCGGCCCCGGCCACCCGGCCGATCCGCGTGACTTCGGGGCCACCGCCCGTCTGATCGAGCGGTCCCCCATACCGGTCCTCGGGGTGTGCCTGGGCCACCAGGGCATCGCCCTCGGCGCCCAGGCCCGGGTGGTGCCCGCGCCCGAACCCCGCCACGGACATCTCTCCCGGATCCGGCACGGCGAGCGCGGGCTGTTCCGCGGGCTCCCCCAGGACTTCACCGCCGTCCGCTACCACTCGCTGTGCGTGGCAGAACCGCTGCCCCTGCCACTCCAGGCCATCGCCTGGTCCGAGGACGGCGTGCTGATGGCGCTGCGCCACCGCACCCGGCCGCTGTGGGGGGTGCAGTTCCACCCGGAGTCCGTCCTCACCGGATACGGCCACCGGATCCTGGCCAACTTCCGCGATCTGACCCGCGAATACGCGGCGATGACCACGGACGAGTCGTCCTCGCCCCCGCGCGCGGCGGCCCGCCCCGTGAAACACCGGGAGCTCACCGACACCGCGCCGGCCGCGGCCACTCCCCCGCCCGTGCGGCAGCCGGC
Organism: Streptomyces milbemycinicus; assembly: GCF_002154605.1. Lineage (GTDB taxonomy): Bacteria > Actinomycetota > Actinomycetes > Streptomycetales > Streptomycetaceae > Streptomyces > Streptomyces milbemycinicus. The sequence continues at coordinate 17,204 of NZ_MUNE01000357.1, forward strand.
GGTCGCCGAGGGCAGCGTCGGCTACCGGCTGCACTCCCGGTGGCTCGCCGTCCCGATCGACACGGAGGCGGCCTTCACCCGTCTGTACGCGGACGCCCCGCGCGCGTTCTGGCTGGACAGCGCGCGGACCCGGTCCGGTGAGGCACGCTTCTCCTTCCTGGGCGACGGCCGGGGCCCGCTGGCCGAGTTCGTCCGCTACGACGTGGGCCGGGGCGCCTGCGAGGTCGAGCGGGCCGGGAAACCCGTCACCCACGTCCCCGGCAGCGTCTTCGACTATCTCAAGAAGGAGCTGGCGCGCCGCCGCGTCGCCGCCCCGACCCTCCCGTTCGACTTCACGGGCGGCTACATCGGCTACTTCGGCTACGAGCTCAAGGCCGACTGCGGCTCCGCCAACCGGCACGAGGCGAAGACCCCCGACGCCTGCTGGCTGTTCGCGGACCGGTTTCTCGCGGTCGACCACCAAGAGGGTGTCACGTACGCCCTGTGCCTGGCCGAGGACACCCCAGACGGCCACCGCGAGGCCGCCGAGTGGCTGGACAACACCATCACCACGCTCACCGGCCTCCCGGTGGGCGGCGAGACCGCCCCGCCCCCGCCGGCCTCCGGGGCCACCACAGCCGCCGTCGAGCCCTGGCTGGTGCGGGACCGCGAGCGGTACCTGGCCGATATCGAGGCCTGCCAGCGGGAGCTGAGGGCCGGCACCAGCTACGAGATCTGTCTCACCGACTCGGCCTGGCTGCCCGCGCCGGACGATTCGTACGCCTTCTACCGTGCGCTGCGCCGCCTCAACCCCGCGCCGTACGCGGCCTTCCTGCGGTTCGGGGAGGCGGATGTGGCGTGTGCCTCCCCGGAGCGCTTTCTGCGGGTCGGTCCCGACGGAACGGCCGAGGCCAGGCCGATCAAGGGCACGGCGCCGCGCGGCCGGAACGCCGACGAGGACGCCCGGGCCCGGGCCACCCTGGCCACCAGCCCGAAGACCCGCGCCGAGAACCTGATGATCGTCGATCTGCTCCGCAACGACCTGGGGCGGGTCTGCGCACCGGGGAGCGTGCGCGTCCCCGATCTGATGCACACCGAGACCTACGCCACCGTGCACCAGTTGGTGTCCACCGTGCGCGGCCGACTCCGCGAGGACAGCGACGCCGTCGACTGCGTACGGGCCTGCTTCCCCGGCGGATCCATGACCGGGGCGCCCAAGGAGCGGACCCTGGAGATCATCGACACGCTGGAGACCGAGGCGCGCGGCGTCTACTCCGGGGCGCTCGGCTTCCTCAGCTGCAACGGCGCGGCGGATCTCAACATCGTCATCCGCACCGCCGTGTTCACCGACGGCCGGATGCACATCGGCGCGGGCGGGGCCATCGTCCTGGCGTCCGACCCGGCGGAGGAGTACCAGGAGATGCTGCTCAAGACGGCCGCGACCATGCGCGCCTACCACGACGTCGGAGCCCTGCCGCCCGCGGAACCCCTAGAGCCCACAGTCGCGCTGGTGGCCGCCTCCGCAGCCGCCTCCGCGCCCGCCGAGGAGGCGGACCGGTGACCGCCGCGCCCGCGCCGGCCAATCTGGCCGAACACCTCGCGGTGCGTGCCGAACAGGCGGGGTGGTCGGCCCGGCCCGCCTTTGTGGAGGGCCACCGCGTGTGGACCCACGGCGAGATCCACGACCTGGCCGCGCGCATGGCCACCGTGCTGGCGCGGCGTGGGGTGACGGCGGGCGACCGGATCCTGATCGCCCTGCCCGACGGGGTCCCCTGGGTGAGCGCGTTCCTGGCCACGGCGCGCCTGGGTGGGATCGCGGTGCTGGTCAACCCCGCGCTCACCGCGGACGAGCACCGTTTCATGGCCGAGAACTCCAAGGCCGTGCTGTGTGTCTCCGGGCCCGGCATCGAGGACCACTTCGAGGCGGACCGCTGGCTGGGGGCGGACCAGTTGTCGGCGCTGGCCTGCACCGCCTCCCCGGCCACCGCCGCGGAGCCGGTGACCGCCCGCGCCCCGCTCTACATCCAGTACACCTCCGGAACCACCGGCCGGCCCAAGGGGGTGGTGCACTGCCACGGCGACCCGGCGGCCTATTGGGAGCTGGTGGGCAAGGACGTCCTGGACATCGGCCCCGACGATGTGGCGTTCTCCGTGTCCCGGCTGTTCTACGCCTACGGCTTCGGCAACGCCTTCGTCTTCCCCCTCTTCTCCGGGTCGTCCGCCGTGCTGACCTCCAGCCGTCCCGGCCCGTCCCTGACGGACGACGTCATCGCCCGGCACCGGGTGAGCGTGCTGTACTCCGTGCCGTCCGCGTACGCGGCGCTGGTGGACGAGCGCGGCGCCGGGCACGCGGCCTGCTTCTCCTCGGTGCGCGCCGCCGTCAGCGCGGGTGAGGGGCTGCCCGGCACGCTGGGGGAACGGGTGGGCGAACTGCTCGGGGCGCCGGTCCTGGAGCAGATCGGCTCCACCGAGGCGGGACACGCCTTCTGCGCCAACTCGGTCTGGGCCAACTCCCCGGGCACCGTGGGCCTTCCGGTGCCCCGTTTCGAGCTGGAGCTGCGGGACGGCACCGGCGCCGTCGTGCCCGACGGCG
>NZ_MUNE01000358.1 GCF_002154605.1 Streptomyces milbemycinicus
CCGCGCCCTCCTCGCCACCCGCACCACGGGCATCGACCTTGAGACCCGCCCGGACGGCATCCGCGTCCATGCCCCGCGCGGCACCGTCATCCATCTGTGGACCGACGCGACCGTAGCCCGTCACACCGCCGACGGCACCACATGCGAACTCCCCTACCCGGCACCCCTCCCGAGTCATGACGCGCAAGTCGAGCACGGGGGAGCGGTGTTCACACGGGGCGATTACCTGGTCACCGGCTGGCTGTCCGCGTACAACTCCATTGCCCCACGGGCTTAGCACTCCAGCAGCATCTCTCCATTTTCCCAGGTCAACGTGGTGTTCTTGAGCCTGGGGACAGATGCCGAGCCCGGGATGTGGGCGGCGGATGCGGGACTATGTGCGAGGACTGCTGGGTCCGGTGGGCAGGAAGAACAGCTGGCAGCTGGCTGAACAGGCCGGTCACACCACCCCTGATGGTCTGCGGCGTCTGCTGGCGGGAGCCAGGTGGGATCCCGACCAGGTGCGTGATGGCCTGCAGGACTACGTGGCCGAGCGCCTCGGCTGTCCCGATGGGGTGCTCATCATTGACGACACCGGATTTCTTAAGAAGGGCACCACCTCCGCCGGAGTGCAGCGCCAGTACNNGTGGACCGGGAGTTGTACCTGCCAAGTCCTGGAGGGATGATCTGGAGCGGCGCCGGGCCGCGAAGATCCCGGCGCATCGGGCGTTCGCGACCAAGCCCGAGCTCGCCCGGGGGCTGGTCGCGCGCGCATTGGCCTCGGCGCTGCCCGTGGCGTGGGTGACCGCGGACGCCGCCTATGGACAGGAGTGGCGCTTCCGCCGGATTCTGGAGGACGCCGGTGCCGGCTACGTCCTAGCGGTGCCCAAGTCCCAGCACGTCACCTCGCCAGCCGGATCCTGGTGATCGACCACGTCCTGGCCGGAGCCCCGGATGAGGCCTGGGAGCGGATCCCGTGTGGCGACGGCGCGAAGGGCCCGCGCGTCTACGACTGGGCAGATGCGAAACTGCCGCCGATCGAGGAGTTCGACGGCGACCGGCCTATCCACAACCGCTGGGTGCTGGCCCGCCGCAGCCTGGCGCGCCCCGAGGAGATCGCCTACTACCTCGCCTACGCGCCGCTCGATGCCACGGTCGCCGACCTGGTCCGC
>NZ_MUNE01000359.1 GCF_002154605.1 Streptomyces milbemycinicus
AGCGTGGACGCCTCGGCCGGGTCCCCGGCCGACTGCGCGGCCTTCGCCTTCCCCGCCTTCTCTTCGGTCTTTGCCATGTCGCACAGCCTATTCAGAGGGGCTGACAACGGCGCGGACCGTGAATTCGCCCTCGGCGACCCGCGCTCTGAGCTCTTCGTCCTCGCTCACCTCGGCCGCCGCCCGGACCACCGCCCCGTCCGCGCGCTGCAGCACCGCATAGCCGCGCCGCAGCGTCGCGGCGGGGGACAGGGCCACCACCCGGGCGTGGGTGTGTGTCAGCTCCGAGTCCGCCCGGTCCAGCAGATGGCCGAGGCAGCGCCGGCCGCGGTCCAGCAGCCCCGCGATCTGCTCCGCCCGCTCGTCCACCATGCGGTGCGGCTGCCGCATACAGGGCCGGGCCAGCGCCGCCGCGAGCCCCCGCTCCTCCCGGTCCAGCAGGCCGCGCGCGCTGCGCAGGGCGCGCTCGCGCAGCTGCTGGATCCGCAGCAGCTCCTCGCCCACGTCCGGCACGACCTTCTTGGCCGCGTCGGTGGGCGTGGAGGCACGCAGGTCGGCGACCAGGTCCAGCAGCGGCGAGTCCGGTTCGTGTCCGATCGCCGAGACGACCGGGGTGGCGCAGGCGGCCACGGCCCGCACCAGCTGCTCGTCGGAGAAGGGCAGCAGGTCCTCCACGCTGCCGCCGCCGCGCGCCACGATGATCAGGTCCACCTCCGGCAGCGCGTCGAGCTCCTGGACCGCCTCGACCACCTGCGGTACGGCATGGACGCCCTGCACCGCGACATTGCGCACCTCGAAGCGGACCGCGGGCCAGCGCAGCCGTGCGTTCTCCAAGACGTCGCGCTCGGCCGCCGAGGCGCGCCCGCAGACCAGCCCTATCAGCTGCGGCAGGAACGGCAGCGGCTTCTTCCGCTCGGCCGCGAACAGCCCCTCCGCGGCCAGCGACTTCTTCAGCAGCTCCAGCCGGGCCAGCAGCTCACCGACCCCGACCGGCCGGATCTCGGCGGCCCGCAGGGACAGCTGGCCGCGCGGCGCGTACCACTCCGGTTTGGCGTGGACCACCACCCGGGCGCCCTCGGTGACCGTGTCCGCGACCTTGTCGAAGACGGCGCGGAAGCAGGTGACAGTGAGCGAGATGTCGTACGAGGGGTCGCGCAGCGTCAGGAACACCACCCCGGCGCCGGGGCGCCGGGACAGCTGGGTGATCTGCCCCTCGACCCATACCGCCCCGAGCCGGTCGATCCACCCGCCGATCAGCCGGGACACCTCGCCGACCGGGATCGGCGTCTCCGCGGACGTGTTGACAGCCATGTCCGCGAGCGTATCGGCCGCCACTGACAATGGCCCGGGGCCATGGCCCCTACCATGGGGAACATGACCGCAACGACAGCCCGCCGGGTCCTGCTCGCGGCCCCCCGCGGCTACTGCGCAGGCGTGGACCGTGCCGTAATCGCCGTCGAGAAGGCCCTCGAGCAGTACGGGGCGCCGATCTACGTGCGCAAGGAGATCGTCCACAACAAATACGTCGTGCAGACCCTCGAGAAGAAGGGCGCGATCTTCGTCGACGAGACGGAGGAGGTGCCCGAGGGATCCATCGTGATCTTCTCGGCCCACGGCGTCGCACCCGTCGTCCACGAGGAGGCCAGGCAGCGCCGGCTGGCCACCATCGACGCGACCTGCCCGCTGGTCACCAAGGTCCACAAGGAAGCCGTCCGGTTCGCCAAGGAGGACTACGACATCCTCCTGATCGGTCACGAGGGCCACGAAGAGGTCATCGGCACCAGCGGCGAGGCGCCGGACCACATCACCCTCGTCGACGGCCCCGGGGATGTGGAGAACGTCCAGCTCCGCGACGAGTCCAAGGTCGTCTGGCTGTCCCAGACCACCCTCTCCGTCGACGAGACGATGGAGACCGTGGACGCGCTCAAGGAGCGGTTCCCGGCGCTGATCAGCCCGCCCAGCGACGACATCTGCTACGCCACGCAGAACCGCCAGACCGCGATCAAGCAGGTGGCCGCCGAGGCCGACCTCGTCATCGTCGTCGGCTCCAAGAACTCCTCCAACTCGGTACGGCTGGTCGAGGTCGCCCTTGGCGCCGGCGCCAAGACCGGGCATCTGGTCGACTTCGCCAGCGAGATCGACGAGGCCTGGCTGGAGGGCGTCACGACGGTCGGCGTGACCTCGGGCGCCTCGGTGCCGGACGTGCTGGTCGAGGGCGTGCTGGAGTGGCTGGCCGAGCGTGGCTTCGGGGATGTGGAGGTCATCCAGCCGATGCAGGAGAGCCTGACCTTCTCGCTGCCCAAGGAGCTGCGCCGCGACCTCAGGGCCGAGGCGGCGGCCGCGGTGGCGGAGGCCGCTCCTGCCGAAACCCTCTAGCCTTCTGATCATGGAACCGACGCACACCGCATCGCAGCAACAGGCGCCGCAGCAGGCGCAGCAGCAAGCGCAGTCGCAGTCGCAGCCTGAGGCCGCCGTCCGTCCCGGCGACGCCGTCAGCGTCCTGGGCGTGGACATCGGCGGCTCGGGCATCAAGGGCGCGCCGGTGGACCTGGCGCGCGGGGACCTGGCCGTGGAGCGCTTCAAGGTCCTCACCCCGCAGCCGTCCACGCCCGAAGCGGTGGCGGAGAGCGTACGGGAGGTCATCGACTCCTTCGGCTGGTCCGGGCGGCCGGTCGGGGTGACCTTCCCGGGCGTGGTGACCAGCGGTACGACGCGCACCGCCGCCAACGTCGACAAGAGCTGGATCGATGTCGACACGGCGGCGCTGCTCGGCGAGCGCCTGGGGTCGCCGGTCACGGTGGTCAACGACGCCGATGCGGCCGGTATCGCGGAGATGACCTTCGGCGCCGGGCGCGGCCGTACGGGCACGGTCATCCTGCTCACCTTCGGGACCGGCATCGGCAGCGCCGTCTTCATCGACGGGCGCCTGGTGCCCAACACCGAACTGGGCCATCTGGAGCTGGCCGGTCACGAGGCGGAGAAGCGTGCCTCGACCAAGGCCAAGGACGACCACAACCTGAGCTGGCACAGCTGGGCGCACCGGGTGCAGCGGTATCTCGAGCACGTGGAGATGCTGTTCTCGCCCGAGCTGTTCGTGATCGGCGGCGGGGTGAGCCGTAAGGCGTCGAAGTTCCTGCCACTGATCGAGGGGATCAAGGCCGAGATCGTGCCTGCGCAGCTGTTGAATAACGCGGGGATCGTGGGGGCCGCGATGGCTGCCCGGACCGCGATGGCTGCCCAGGCCGAGACGGCTGGTCAGGCCGCGACGGCTGGTCGGCCCGAGGCGGCTGATCGGGCCGCGACCCGCGACTCTGCTGCTGCTCCCACTGCTGGCGCTGGTTCCGCCGACTGACCAGGGCGCCCTTGCGCGCCAGTACGATCAGCGAGGTCAGCAGCGTTCCGGCGTAGAGCCAGCCGGCGGTCAGCGACAGCGAGGTGAACACGCCCATCGTCTGCCCGGCCAGGCCCGCCGTCCCTTCGTTGATCGGCAGCAGCCCGAACGCGAACGCGATCGGCACCCCGACCGGCGCCGCGGCCAGGTCCACGGGCCGTACCCACAGCCCGCAGGCCACGCTCACGAGCAGGAAGGTCACGCCGTACGAGGTGGTGGAGCCGGAGAACAGCATCGCGTCCAGGCAGCCGAAGGCCAGCATGGCGACGGTGGCCAGCAGCCCCGCCCCGAAGCCGGTGAGGCGCGGAGTGGGATAGCGCAGCCCGGCCACCGCACGCCGTACGGCCGGCCCCACGGCGTCCGCCGCAGTCGCGGGCGCCGGCCGCCGCGCCGCCTCGCCCGCCCCGCTTCTCTCCCTGTCCCGGCTCTCCCGGTTGTCCCGAGTCTGCTGGCTGCCTCGGCTCACGTCTCTGTCGTCCGCCGCCGGGCGGGGCGACGGGGCGTATGAACGTCGCGGGGGACGGGTGCTGTATGGCTCCACCCGACCAACGTAGGTCGAGGGGCGGCGAGAATCCGGCGTTGGACACGCCCTTCGCAGGACCTTGGCAGTGTGTTCGACCGATTGTCAGTCCGGCCGGGTGACATGGAGCGGCCCCGTAGACTGGTGCATCGGCCCCGCAGCGGGCCTCGTCCCTGTCGTCACATTCTCGCTACGGGAAGTTACGGGAAGTCGCCAACGTGTCGCTCACGATCGGAATCGTCGGTCTGCCGAATGTCGGCAAGTCGACCCTGTTCAACGCCCTGACCAAGAACGACGTGCTGGCGGCCAACTACCCGTTCGCCACCATCGAGCCCAACGTCGGCGTGGTCGGTGTCCCCGACCCTCGCCTCGACACCCTCTCCGAGATCTTCGGCTCGGCCCGTAAGCTCCCCGCCACGGTCGACTTCGTCGATATCGCGGGCATCGTCAAGGGCGCCTCCGAGGGCGAGGGCCTGGGCAACAAGTTCCTGGCGAACATCCGTGAGTCCGATGCGATCTGCCAGGTCATCCGCGCCTTCAAGGACGAGAACGTCGTCCACGTCGACGGCAAGGTCTCGCCCAAGGACGACATCGAGACGATCAACACCGAGCTGATCCTCGCCGACCTCCAGACCATCGAGAAGGTGCTGCCGCGCCTGGTCAAGGAGTCGCGGATCCAGAAGGACAAGCAGGCCCAGGTCAAGGCAGTCGAGGAAGCCAAGGCCATCCTCGACGAGGGCCGCACCCTCTTCTCCGCCGGCATCGTCCAGGGCACCGAGCGCGCCGCCGTCCTCCACGATCTGCACCTGCTCACCACCAAGCCCTTCCTCTACGTCTTCAACGTCGACGAGGACGAGCTCACCGACGACGCCTTCAAGGACGAACAGCGCGCCCTCGTCGCCCCCGCCGAGGCGATCTTCCTCAACGCCAAGCTGGAAGCCGACCTCGCCGAACTCGACGACGAGGAAGCCCTCGAACTCCTCCAGTCCGTAGGCCAGGACGAACCCGGCCTCGCCACCCTCGCCCACGTCGGCTTCGACACCCTCGGCCTCCAGACCTACCTCACGGCCGGCCCCAAGGAGTCCCGCGCCTGGACCATCAAGAAGGGCGCGACCGCCCCGGAGGCGGCCGGTGTGATCCACACCGACTTCCAGAAGGGCTTCATCAAGGCCGAGGTCATCTCCTTCGAGGACCTGGTCGCCACGGGCTCGGTCGCCGAGGCGCGCGCGGCGGGGAAGGCCCGGATGGAGGGCAAGGACTATGTGATGCGGGACGGGGACGTGGTGGAGTTCCGCTTCAACGTCTAGTTCCTCCCCGAGCTCGCCCCCTGATCGACATTTGCGCAGTTCAGGGGGCGATTCGCTGCTTGGATTCGTGCGTTGCGGCGGAATGTTCAAGGTCGGGGTTCGCGAGATGCGACGCAGCGTTTGCGCAAGTCAGGGCGTTGCCGTCCGACTTGTTGAATCCGGGCGGGGTTTCCGGTTGCTGGATTTTTGCTGGTTCGGTCGGCGTGGCTGAGCGGCCTCTGGGAAGTGAGGCACGCCCCCACGCCGCCCGGCACGGCACCTCGCTGCGTTGTCGGAGTCGCCCGCTACGCCGCGGCAGGGGGTGCCTCCCCCAGCGGTAGCTGGGGGAGGCATATCGACCGCAGCGCCCAGTACGAGGGCCCGCGGCGGCAGCCGCTGATGTCGCAGCCTCCGCCCTGCGATGCTCCCCCAGTTACCGCCGGAAGGTGCCCTGCACCGGACGACGCGGGGACGCACCCCACTTCCCCGATCGCCAATCTGCTGGGGTTCGTCGCCGGCCACGTCCTCTACACCGGACAGCAGACCTTGCCGCATCGGCCACACCGGGATGCTGCAACGGGCCTGGGACCGGGTGCTGGAAACCAAGCCGGTGCTGCTGGTCCTCAT